>CAKVJS010000035.1 GCA_934754755.1 uncultured Erysipelotrichales bacterium | reverse complement strand
ATCCTTGGGATTGTAGGAGAGAGTGGTTCCGGTAAGTCCAGTCTTTTAAAAGCAGCCATGGGATTGTTGGGAAAAGAGGGAGCCGTCTGTCAGGGAAAGATCCTCTATGATGGAAAGGATTTATGTCAATTTTCAGAAAAAGACATGCAAAAGTTGCGAGGAGCAGAAATGGGCATGGTCTTTCAAAATACAGGAAGCAGTTTTTGCCAGATCCGTACGATCCGTGCCCAGTTGTACGAAGAAATGAAAGAACATACCAAGATCAGCAAAGGTCAGTTTGAAGACCGGGCGCAAGAAATGTTGGAAAAATGCGGATTTGATCAACCGGAGCGCATTCTGGATGCATACCCATTTGAACTTTCGGGAGGTATGCAACAGCGTGTGGGAATCGTCGCCGCCATGCTCTTACAGCCACGCATCCTATTGGCAGACGAACCGACATCTGCACTGGATGTATCAGTGCAAAAGCAGGTGGCTTAATTACAAAAAAATTAGTAGAGTTAGCGGAAAAGGAATTAATGCATAAACAAGGTAAAAAATAGACACCATCGGGTGTCTATTTTATATTATCGTCCTTAATTATATTATAAATCGCTCTTGCGTATATTTCCGTTGCTTGTAACAAGCTGTCAATGGAAATAGATTCGTTATTTTCATGGATATTATTATCCTCGTTTGGAAATTCTGGTCCAAAGGCAACACAGTTTGGCATCGATTTGGCGTATGTTCCGCCACCAATCGCTTGTGGTTTTGCCTTGCTATCCTGTGTAGCATCCACATAGGCGGCATGGAGCTTGGTTACTAATTCAGACTGTGGATCAATATATAATGGTTGTCCTATTTCATGCGTTTCACTAAAATTGTACTTTTGACAATCTTCTTGAATCGTTGTAACAAGGGTATCAAAATTACAATCGTGTGGACAACGCAAATCAAGGGTAATTTCAAAGGTATCTTTACGATACGATAGAACCCCAACATTCATGGTAAGTGGACCCATTTCTCCGACATGGGCAATACCTAAATCTTTACCGTAATAGTCACCTAAATAGGTATTGATGAATTGTACTAATACATTATCCGTTACGGTAGAAAGGTATTTACTCATATAAACAATGGCATTGATACCTTGTTCGGGCAAACTAGCATGGCTTGATTTACCAATTAATTCCAGTTTTGTATGATTTCCTTCTTCTTCAATGGAACCTTGTAGGTTATGATTATTCAGAAATGTTTTAAAAGATTCCTCATAGTTTTTATAGTTACCTTCCACAACTGCTTTACAGCTTTCCGGTACAATATTGGGCCGATGACCAGCATATAAACAAATCAGACCATCTTTTTTTGCGGATCCTTTAATCGTTATATGAGCACCCGCTTTTTCACCATATACAACAGGAAAATTAGCATCGGGGGTAAAACCTAACGTTGGATAATCCTTTTTACTAAAATAATATTTGACACAGTTACTCCCCAGTTCTTCATTACAACCAAAAATAACCCGAATCTTCATTTTCTTAGAAAACGATTGATTGTGGATGATTTTCGCTGCATAATAAGCAGCTAGTAGAGGCCCCTTATCATCGGCGACACCGCGGCCGTATAAGCGGTTATTACGCGTTGTAACGGTAAATGGATCACTGTTCCATCCGGTAGCATTGACTGGTACAACATCTAAGTGTCCTAAGATACCTAAACATTGATTTCCCTCACCAATATCTATGTGTCCCGCATAACCATCTACATCTTCTACGTTAAAGCCATCCCTAATTCCCCATGAAAGCATCGTATCTAGGGCTCTGCGACAATCGTTACCAAAGGGCGTATTCGGGCCTACGGTAGCATCATCTTGCATAGAAGGAATAGCGCACATTGCTTTTATATCATCGATTAAATTATCTTTAATATTTTCTACTTCTTTCTTGAAATCAATCATGTTTTCACCTCTTTACCATATTATAGCATTATTTTTGACAAAAATTAAAGATATATTTAAGAAATCATAGGATCGTTTATAAATATAGTAGAGATTGTACTAAAATATTTCTAATCCCCTTACAGTTTTAGGCTGAAAAGGTCGAATATAATAGTGTATTGCAAAAACAAATTTAAATTTGTCCTCTTTGTAATGTGACAAAGTTTATCATGTAAAGCATTGAATGCGCTTAACGCAATTGTTATAGTATATATGTAAGGAGGAGTATTATGAGACAAAAAGTACAAGATTTTGGTCGAGCTTTAAGTAGTATGGTAATGCCAGTTATTGCTGCTTTTATTGCCTGGGGAATTATTACCGCCTTATTTATTCCAGATGGGTGGATCCCGAATAAAGAATTAGCAGCTATTGGTGATCCCATGCAAAAATTCTTATTGCCTATCCTCATCGGTTATATGGGAGGATACAACGTATATGGTCACCGTGGGGCGCTAGTGGGAAGCATTATGACGATGGGAGTACTAGTCGGAGCGCCGATACCAATGTTTATCGGAGCTATGTTTGCGGGTCCATTAGGTGGATGGCTCATTAAGAAGTTTGACAATAGGGTACAAGATAAAATTCCACAAGGTTTTGAAATGTTAGTTAATAACTTTTCGGCTGGGATTCTTGGGTTCATATTAGCGATATTAGGTGCAACCGCTATTAAGCCCGTATGTATTGTAATCAATGAAGTATTATCTTCCGGTGTTAATGTATTTGTTAAGAACGGGTTGTTACCTTTGGTGTCTATTATTGTAGAACCCGCAAAAGTATTGTTTTTAAACAATGCCATTAATCATGGTATCTTTTCTCCATTAGGAACGGAACAAGTAGCAGCAACCGGGAAATCGATTTTCTTCTTAATTGAATCGAACCCAGGTCCTGGATTAGGAGTCTTGCTTGCCTACTGTATGTTTGGTAAGGGTAGTGCGAAAAGTTCAGCACCAGCAGCTGCCATCATTCACTTTTTCGGTGGTATCCATGAAATATATTTCCCTTATATTTTAATGAATCCTTTATTAATTATTGCGGTTATTATCGCTGGAGGTACTGGTGTTGGGGTGAATATGTTATTCCAAGCCGGACTCGTTGCCCCAGCTTCACCGGGTAGTATCATTGCTCTGCTTGGTATGTGTAATAAGGCAAGCTATATCGGTGTTATTATTAGTGTCATTATTGCAACCATTGTTTCTTTCTTTATATCGATGATTATATTGAAGTTCTCTAATAAAGATGAATCTTTGGAAGAGGCAAGTCAAAAGGTTGCGAGTGAAAAAGCAGCGATAAAAGGACGCGCGCAAAACAAAACAAAAATTACGGGTGATTCGATTGTCTTTGCCTGCGATGCAGGAATGGGATCGAGTGCTATGGGAGCCACTATTTTATCTAAGAAATTAAAAGAGGCAGGTATTGATATGTCCGTATCCCATTGTGCAATCAACGATATACCAAAACAATCAGCGATTATCGTAACCCAAAAATCCTTAGTTGCTAGAGTGCAATCTCGATGTCCAGATGCCCAAATTTTCCCAATTACGAACTTTATGGGTAGTGATGAATATGACGACATCGTAAGCCAATTACAATAAAAAAATGGAGAAGCGTTAATGTATTCAAGTAGACAAGCTAAAATTTTATTATTATGTATGGAACAAGACGATTACATTATGTATGAATCCATTAGTGATAAGCTACAAACAAGTAAGCGTACAATAACGCGAGAATTAAGCAATATAAATAACAAGCTCAAGGAGTATAATCTAAGTTTACAAGTAAAAAAAGGGCAGGGCCTAAAAATATGTGGCACGAGTGATAATAAAGCGCGATTTCGTTCTACCTTGCAAGGAACCATTGCCACCTTCTATGATAAAAGAGAAAGGCAAAGGCACTTATGTATTGAACTACTAAAAACCAAGGAAGTTCAAAAAATCGCGCATTATGCCCGTATTTTCGATGTTTCACCAGCCACTATTAGTAATGATTTAGAGGATATTTTCCCATTTCTACAACAAAATCATATTCAGCTATCACGCCAACCAGGACGTGGTATTCAAATCACCGGTCGGGAGGAAAGTATTCGTCTTACCTTGTCCTTATTATATAATCAATCGGGTATTAATGATTGTTTAGTTTCGTTAGAAAGAGGAGACAGTAAGGCGATTATAGAAGATCTATTTGCTTCCTTAGATTCCAATATGATTAAGTTACTAGATCAAGAAATTTTACAGAATATTGTGCAGGTCCTGTGGGAAAAAAGAGAAACCCTTGATCTTTCCTACATGGCTAAATATTCCTATATTGGACTGGTCATACATTTAATGATTGCGATTCAAAGGTTGCAACAGGGTAAACAAATTGAAGATAGTTCCGTGATAACCACGATGCAATATAATGCCGAGTCGTATCAAAAGGCCAAGCAAATTGCCGCCAGTTTATCAGAAAGGTTTGCATTACCTTTTTCTAAGGGTGAATTATTCTTTATTACCATTCATTTGGATAGTGCGAAAAAAGCATATGTGAGTGAATCGCAAGATTCTATGTATCTACCATTGATTGAAAAAATGGTTAGCATTTTTCAACAACAAGGATTTTTTATCCAAAATGATGCCGATCTTTACAGTGGCATTAGTGCACACCTTCAATCCGCCATGTTGCGTCTACAATATGGACTCCCCATTTATAATCCCATGCTTTCCAGTATAAAAAAACAATATCCATTTATTTTTATGATTACCACGTTAGCTTGTAAAGAAATTACAAGTATGTATGGATATGCCGTAAATACAGATGAAATAGGGTATTTGGCGTTACACTTTGGAGCGGCTATCGAGCGTTATAAAAATAAAAATATACGACGGCAACAACGCATGGTCAAAGTAGGGGTGGTATGTAGTAGTGGCATCGGAGCATCCGTATTGCTGCTAGAAAAATTGCGCCAGGTATTAGATTCGAATGTCCAATTACAGACGTTAGCGACCTCACAAATGGCGGATACGGACTGTGAAGTATTGGTTTCTACCTTTGTCATGGAGCAGCCAGATGTAATTACCATTAGTCCTTTGCTTACCGATCGCGATATTCATACGATACAACAGGCTATTCAATGCAAAAGAAGGGATGAAAAGCCAAAATCTATGCAGACGTATAGTCATGCGATTGATTTAGTGACGATGATGTCCGGTATGCAAGAAATCATGGATAGTATTAAAATTTATGGTTACGACTCACAAATTACAAAAGACGAGTTACTCCAATGTGCTTGTAAACAAATTATAGGTAGTGATTTTGCACAACTTTTTAATGCCTTGTTGAAACGAGAAGCGTTAGGTAGCAATGTTTATCATGGTTTTGGTTTCGCTCTGTTTCATTGTGCCTCTACTTGTGTTACAAGTTGTCAAATTAGCATTATACGACCTAATAAGGGCGTATTTGTCGATGCTTCTTTGCAACATATTAAAGTAGCTTTATTAATGGTAATGCCCAAAAATAGTAGTAAGGAAAAACAACAAATGATGTCCTATATTAGTGCCGCTATTCTAGAGAACGATACCTTTTACCAATCTTTACAAAGGGGATCGATCGATCGAATCAAAATGAATTGTAATGATATTTTACATCAGTATCTACTGCAATACTTACAGGAGGCAAAAGTATGGACCCCTTAAGCATCTGCTTTGTATGCGATGCAGGAATGGGATCCAGTGCCCTAGGCGCTAGTATATTAAAGAAGCAACTTATAGGAACCAACGTTAGCATATCCAATAGTTCGATTAACAATGTACAAGCAGACGTGGATATCATTATTTTACAAGAACAATTGCTTACTAGCATGAAACAAAACAAAAAATTTAAGAAAATATACACCATTGATCATTATTTAAACAGTCAAAGAATAAATAGAATTGCAAAGGAAGTGAAAAAAATGCTTAAAGCAATGGAATTGTTATCCAAGGATGCAATTATTACACACTGTCATAGTGTAGATAGCGATACAGCAATACGAGATATCGGAAAAGTATTGTTGGAACGAAACTGTATTGAAGAACCATATATTTCAGGCATGTTAAAGAGGGATCACGATATTACTACGTATATTGGTAATGAAATTGCAATTCCCCATGGCGAATATGAGGTCAAAAAGTATGTAAAGCAAACCGGGCTAGCGGTAATGATCTATCCAGAAGGAATCAATTGGCATAACCAATTGGTTCGAATCGTGATCGGTATTGCGGCTATTGGTGATAATCATATGGAATTATTATCAAATATTGCTTTAAAATTAAGTGATATGGATACGGTTAAGGATATTGTCAAAAGACAGGATCCTTCGTATATTCATCAAGTATTAACACAATAGGAGGTAACATATGATTATTACAGTAACACTGAATCCAGCCATCGATAAAACGGCCTATCTATCGACCTTGCATAAGGGAGGATTAAATCGTTTAGGCAATGTAGTCATCGATATTGGCGGAAAAGGCATCAATGTATCGAAGGCTATTGATGCCTTAGGTGGTACATCCACGGTAACCGGATTTATTGCCGGCGCCAATGGAGCCTGGATTCAACAAGAATTAGATAAAAAGGGATATCAGACAAAGTTTATAACGATTGAAGGAAATACCCGAACTAACTTAAAGGTACTTGATAAAGATATGTGTCTAACCGAACTAAATGAATTAGGTAGTATGGTACAAAGTAGTGATATTGAAGCATTAACCGAAACCTTGCTATCTTTAGTGAAGGAAGAAGATGTCGTTGTATTATCGGGAAGTGTTCCCCCCAATACGCCGGTCGATATTTACCAAAATTTAATTTACAAGATTAAAGAGAAGGGTGGAAAAGTAATCCTGGATGCGGATGGGGAATTATTTAGCCAAGGTATTCAGGCCGGACCGATGTTAATTAAGCCCAATACTTTTGAAATTTGTAAATACTTTGGTTTACCAGAAAATAGTAGTGATTCCATTATTATCGAAAAGGCAAGAACACTACTGGATAAAGATATTGAAATGGTTGTTGTATCCATGGGTGCCAAAGGGGCGGTTTTCCTTACCCCTGATCAAACAGTCGTTGCTTCTGGATTGTCCGTTACAACGAACTCTGCGGTTGGTGCTGGCGATAGTATGGTCGGTGCCTTAGCCTATGGTATTAGTCAAAAGTTAGATACAGCATCGCTCTTTAAATTAGCGATGGCATCCTCTGCCGGTGCCGTCATGACAGAGGGAACTAATCCCGCTACGCGAAGTGTCATTGATACACTAATAACAAAAGTTACATTGGAATATAAATAGAAGAAGAGGAGAATATACTATGAAAACAAGAGCAGTACGATTATATGGGGTCGATGACATTCGATTAGACGAATTTGATTTACCAGAAATTGCGGACGATGAAATCTTAGTTAAAGTCGTTAGTGATAGTATTTGTATGTCAACATGGAAAACCATTAAGCAAGGGGCGAAGCATAAAAGAGTGCCTAACGACGTGTATGATAATCCGGTTATGATTGGTCATGAATTTGCGGGGGATATTGTAAAGGTAGGAAAGAAATGGCAACATAAGTTTCAACCTGGTCAAAAATTTGCCCAACAACCAGCCATACCAGGACAAATGGAGTCACCAGGGTACTCGTATCGTTGGTGTGGAGGAGCAACCGAATATTGTATTTTCCCGAATGATATTATTGAAGCTGACTGTTTATGGACATTTAATGGAGATAGTTACTTTGATGCCTCTTTGGCTGAACCAATGTGTTGTGTCATTAGTGCTTACCATTCTAACTATCATACCGTACCAGGATGTTATGACCATATCATGGGAACGAAAAAGGATGGAAACATTATTATCTTAGGTGGATGTGGACCGATGGGTCTAGGGGCGATTAGTTTTGCATTGACTTACGAAAACAAGCCTAAAAGAATTGTTGTAACCGAAGTATCCGATGCCCGTATCGCGCGTGCTAAGGAAGTCATTTCGGAAAAGGAAGCAGCTGAACATGGAGTCGAATTGTTGTACGTGAATACAAGTGGGATGGAAGACCAAGTGGCCTCTCTAATGAGTATCACGGACAATCAAGGATACGATGATGTATTCGTTTATATTCCTAATGCCGGTGTGTGTGAAGTTGGAAATCAATTATTGGCGTACGATGGATGTATGAATATCTTTGCGGGACCAACAGATGCTTCGTTTAGTGCAAATATGAATTTATATGATTGTCATTACTCTAGAACGAAAATTCTTGGTTCGACTGGTGGGACAATCGATGATATGAAAGAAGCCATCACAAAATCAGCAGCTGGAGAAGTAAATGCGGCTGTCATGATTACCCATATCGGTGGTATTGACAGTGTCGTAGAAACATCAAAAAACTTACCGGACATTCCGGGAGGAAAAAAACTTATTTATACGCATTTAAATATGCCACTAACCGCTATTGAAGACTTTGAGGAATTGGGAAAAGAAAATGAATTATTTAGACAATTAGCACAGTCATGTAATCGAAACAAAGGATTGTGGAATAAAGAAGCAGAAGCAATCTTATTACAATGGAATAAAGAGTCATCTCAATAAGATAAGAAAGGGCAGGAAATTGTTTTCCTTCCCTTTTTTTATAAATGGCTTTTTGTAGTTATTATTTTCACCTGTTTTGTTTTATGCTATGATAAGATAGTTAAAAACAGAGAAACAGGAGCATGATATGAACGAACAAACTTTGCAACAATTAGCTACTGACTTAGCAGTACCACTACGATCAATTAAGGCTACGCTATCCCTATTAGAAGACGGTAATACCGTACCTTTTATTGCGCGCTATCGGAAAGAAGCAACGGGGGGATTAACTGAGGATTCGATTCGACTGATCGAAAAACAATATCAATATTTATGTCACTTATATGAGCGAAAAGAAGATGTAATTCGCTTATTACAGGAAAGGGGTATGTTAACCCCTGCTTTGGAAAAAAGCATTACACAGGCAAGCAAATTAACGGATATAGAAGATATATATCGTCCTTATAAAGAAAAAAAGAAAACCAAAGCAACCGAGGCTAAGGCTAAAGGATTAGCTCCTTTGAGTACATGGATTTTGCGTCCGACATCTAGTGATATACAAGCAGAGGCGATGAAATATATCAATGATCAAGTGGCCTCTATCGAAGAGGCGATCCAAGGGGCGCTATATATTATTGCTGAAGAAATAAGCGAAACCATTAAGTATCGTAAATTTGTAAAAGATATGATTTATAAAACAGGATATCTAGTTACTAAAGAAAAAAAGAAGCATGCGGATGAAAAAAAAGTATACCAAATGTACTATAGCTACCGGGA
>CAKVJS010000034.1 GCA_934754755.1 uncultured Erysipelotrichales bacterium | reverse complement strand
AATATGATTTACTGTTATATATCTTAACATAAAAAAAGGTAATAATGTATATTACCTTCTAAAAATAACAATTTTTATACTTTACATTTGACCATGGAAAGTTCTTGAAATGACATCGTCTTGTTGTTCCTTTGTTAGTTTAACAAAGTTAACCGCGTATCCAGATACACGTACTGTTAATTGTGGATATTGTTCTGGATGTTGTTGGGCATCTAATAACGTTTCTTTCGTAAAGACATTAACGTTTAAATGATGTCCTCCCTTACTTGCATAACCATCTAACATAGACACTAAGTTATTTACTTGTTGATTTTCCATTTTTATCTTCCTTCCTTATCTTCATCACACGCCTGTAGATTGGGAATTTCACAGGCGCAATCGCCGCTTGTTACATCCATCCCTTTTTTAATTATAGGTGGATCTTGTAACATTTGGTCTTTAACAATAACATTTACATGATCACTACCATTACGAGTAGCATCATCTAACGCATTAATAATAGCATCAATATCCTTTTGATTAACCATTATTTCACTTCCTTAATCAAGTTTGTCAAGGTCTAGTTCTCCACTAAATACTTGATCATCTTTTCCTAATGCTCCAGGAACAATCGAGAAAGTATTAGAAATACCATCCTGTGCATCTTTGAAAGGTAATTTCGCTACCGACGATAGAGAAGCAATAGCCCCACTATGGTCTCTACCATGCATTGGATTTGCACCCGGTGCAAATGGTTCTCCAGCTTTACGACCATCTGGCGTATTACCAGTTGCCTTACCGTATACAACATTCGATGTAATCGTTAAGATAGAAGTAGTAGGTACCCCATTACGGTATGTGTAATGTTGGCGAATCATATTCATAAATGTTTCGACTAACCAATTCGCAATATCATCTACGCGATCATCATCATTTCCATATTTAGGGAAATCTCCCTCAACTTCATAATCAACAGCAACACCGTCTTCATCACGAATAACTTTTACTTTTGCGTATTTAATCGCTGACAAGGAATCAGCAACAACTGATAACCCAGCAATTCCAGTGGCGAAATAGCGTTTTACTTCTCGATCATGCAATGCCATTTGCACTCTTTCATACGCATATTTATCATGCATATAGTGGATAATATTTAGGGCGTTAACATACACACCAGCTAGCCATTCCATCATATCGGTATAGCGACTGATAACTTCATCGTAATTTAAATATTCTTCCGTAATTGGTCTGAATTTTGGTCCTATTTGTTTTTTCGATTTTTCGTCTACCCCACCATTTATAGCGTATAGTAAACATTTAGCAAGGTTAGCCCGAGCTCCAAAGAACTGCATTTCTTTACCAACACGCATCGATGAAACACAACATGCAATCGCATAATCATCACCGTGTGTAACACGCATTAAATCATCATTTTCATATTGAATAGAAGATGTTAAAATAGATATTTTAGCACAGTAACGTTTAAAGTTCATCGGCAAGTTTGTAGACCATAAAACCGTCATATTTGGTTCTGGTGCCGTTCCTAAGTTTTCTAAGGTGTGTAAGTATCGAAAAGAAGTTTTCGTAGCCATATGACGACCATCTATACCAACACCTGCTAAGGATTCGGTAACCCATGTTGGATCACCCGCAAAAATATCATTATAATCTGGTGTTCTTGCGAATTTTACAAGGCGTAATTTCATAATAAAGTGATCGATATACTCTTGTATTTCTTCCTCTGTTACGATTCCTTTCGCTAAATCTCTTTCAATATAAATATCTAAAAATGTTGATGTTCTACCTAGAGACATCGCTGCTCCATTTTGTTCTTTAACAGCTGCTAAATAACCAAAATACAACCATTGAATAGCTTCTTTAGCATTCGTAGCAGGCAATGAAATATCATATCCATATGACATAGCCATTTCTTTTAATTCTTGCAAAGCACGAATTTGTTCATTCAATTCTTCTCGTAATTGGATGACTTCTGTAGTCATTCTTGTTTGCGTAGTATTTAATTGATTTTTCTTATCTTCAATTAATTTATCCACACCATATAATGATACCCGGCGATAATCCCCAATGATTCGTCCACGACCATATCCATCTGGCAGTCCAGTTATAATATGCGATGAACGACAAGCCCGAATTTCTGGCGTATAAGCATCAAAAACACCTTGATTATGCGTTTTACGATAGTCTCTAAAGACACGTGAAATTTCTTTATCGACTTTATATCCATTGGATTCACAAGCAGCTTCAGCAATACGGATCCCACCAAAAGGTTGTAAAGATCGTTTGAAAGGTTTGTCTGTTTGAAATCCAACAATCGTTTCTTTGTCCTTATCTAAATATCCTGGTTCGTGTGAGGTAATCGTAGATACGATATCGGTATCCATATCTAGTACGCCACCCGCTTCTATTTCTTGTTTCGTTAATGCCATTACTTGTTGCCATAAATCTAGTGTATTTTTTGTTGGTCCGGCTAAAAAACTTTCATCCCCGTCGTAAGGAGCATAGTTACTTTGAATAAAATCACGTAAATTTACTTCCTTCGCCCATTTTCCTGTTTGGAAGCCATCCCATGCATCTTCCCATTTCTTTTTAAATATCACTCTAAGCGCCTCCTTATAAAATTCCATTGTTATTATACCAGTCTGCGGTTCGATTCTCAATCCATATATACTATAACACTCTATAATTTTCTATTTGTTTACAATGTTTCCAAAATATCATCTTCTTGGCTATTGTATATTTGTTCGATTGCGGACAGAGCAACTTGTTTATCTCCTGGATATTTTGCATTACCAACCCCGAGTGAAATAAATTTTTCATGCCCTTTTCCTAAAAGCAAAATTATATCATCCTTGTTCGCTGATACAATAGCTTGCTCAATAGCAATTTGTCGATTGGTAATAATAACACTTTTCGTATCCACTAAAAATTCCTGCATCATTAAACAAATATCTTCTGTTTCCTCACCGCGATCATCCAATTCCGTTAGTATTACATAATCGCAGTATTGATTCGTTAATTGACCAATGCTTTGACGATCTTTATTTTTACGCCTGCCTGGTGCCCCTAATACAGCGATCACTCTACTGTAGGGTTCTTTTACTTGATGAATAAAAGAATAAATAGTTTTAAAATGATCCACCGTTTGGCAATAATCCACAATAATATGGAAAGGTTGATTGTGACTTAATAATTCCATTCGCCCGGATACCGGTTGAATATTTTGCAGGCAATCGACGATCATTTTTTCATCACTGCCTAAAGCTAATAAAACGCAAGCTAAAGCTAAGCAATTATATACATTGCAATAGCCAATCATTGGTACAACAATAGGATATAGTTGCCCTTTTAATAGAATAGTGAATCGGGTCTTTCGTAGATATAAAGAAATATCTTTAGCCATAACCTGAGCCTCTGTATCAATACCGTAAGTGATAATCCGGTTTCGAGTAGCTTGTACAAAACGATCGCTTACTGGGTCATCCAGATTAACAATACCTGTTCCTTGCGAGTCCAACAACGCAAATAGTTGAAGTTGCGATTGGATATAATGTTCTCTCGTTCCATGGAAGTCTAAGTGATCCGCACCAATATTGGTCATTACTGCAATATTAAAACGGATCCCTTCTACCCTTCGTAAATAAAGTCCATGACTGGATGCTTCCATAGCCACTACCTTAACCCCACACTTTTGCATATTATTCAAATTCCTTTGTAGAAATAAGGTTTCCGGAGTTGTATGCGGGGACTGCAAAACATGACCATTATACTCTAAAGATATGGTTCCAATATAGCCCGTTTTACAAAAGGTAGATACAGCATTTTTAACAAGCGAGGCGACAATCGTTTTACCACTCGTACCGGTAATACCAATCATTTTCATTTTATGACTAGGATAATCATAAAAAATATTCGCAACTCGGTTTAACTCTCCGACCGTATCCTTTACTTTAATATATGCAATGCCTTCTTGATACTCCTCTAGATTTTTACTATGGACAATGCATTTGGCACCCTGAAAAATAGCATCTGCAATATATTGATGACCATCGACATGGAAGCCTTCAATGCAAAAAAAGATGGAATACGGTTTAACATAACGTGAATCACTATGAATCGAATATATCTTAATATCACTTTTTATCGAAAATAATTCACTGAGTACTTTCATTTATATCACTCTTCCTAGTAGTGAAGCATCTTGATACGAATCAATGGTAACAGACTGAATGGTACCAATTAACCCCTCTTTAGCTGCTACCTTTACACGCATGTAATTAGAGGCATGACCAATGATAGAATCCCCTTCTTCCGTTTCAAATAAAACAGATAAAGTCTTACCTATTTGTTTCCTTCCAAAGTCTTCATGCAACTCTTTAGAAACTTGTAATAATTGATTTACTCTTTTTTGTTTTGTAATCCCATCGATCTGATCCTTCATCCGAGCAGCTGGTGTATTATTCCTTGGCGAATAAGGGAAAACATGAAGTTCCGTAAATTTTAGGCGGCGCAAAGTTTCTACTGTCATGTTATATTCTTCTTCGGTCTCACCCGGAAATCCAGTAATAATGTCGGTTGTAAAAGCAATTTCCGGAAGTAAAGTACGGATTTTATGTAAGGTACTTTCAAATTGAGCAATGGTGTACTTGCGATTCATCCGTTGTAACACACTATCACAACCCGATTGCAAAGGCACGTGAATTTGGTCTACTATACACTCATTATCACCAATTAATTGGATAATAGCATCACTTATTTGGGTAATTTCAATAGAAGATATCCGAATTCTTTGTAATCCCTTTATCGCAATTAAGTCCTTTAATAAATCATAAAAACTATAATGGTTCAGATCTTCTCCATATCCAGCTGTATGAATCCCGGTTAATACAATTTCTACATACCCACTGGCAACTAGATTTTTTGCTTGGTCTATAATACTCTGCGGTGGACGCGAGCGAATTCTACCACGGGCATAGGGAATAATACAATAGGTACAAAATTCATTACAACCATCTTGTATCTTAACAAAGGCGCGGGTATGTTTCGAAAGTTGTATGTTTAAATCTTCAAATTGACGCACATTTTGAATTTTTCCTACTTTTACTATCTGTCTGTTCTCTTTTTTATACGTATTTACAAGTTGTACTATTTCTCCTCGGTATTGCGTTCCTAGAATAACCGATACACCATCCATTTCTTGTAAAACATCACTGGCTAACTGACTATAACAGCCAACCACACAAACAACCGCCTGTTTATTTTGACGAATCGCCTTACGGATCATCTGTCTGGACTTACTATCACCTGTATTTGTGACAGTACAAGTGTTAATAACATATACATCGGCTGGTTCCTTGAATCCAACTTCTTTATAACCTGCCTTTTGAAATATTTCTAACATTGCTTGTGACTCATATGAATTTACTTTACACCCTAAGGTATGAAAAGCCACTGTTTCCATTCTTCCACCTAACCTATCTTCTTACTAATTTTTTTATAACCAACGGCACTAATAAATCCATTTTTATGCATATACTCTAACACTTCTCGATCTTTACTACCACTTATGATTTGTTGGACTAAGGTTGCTACCTCTTCCTTTTTAGGCAGATAATCATGATATCGATCGACCAGTCCCACCATAGTAACTAGATGATACTCCCCATCAAATATACATAATGCTTTTTGTGATTCAAAATAAAAATATCTATAGGTAGTATCATGACCTACATACTGTAATTGCGAAAAAGTAGATTCAAATGGTTTCCAGCCATATAAATCTGTAATATTTTCTAATCTTTTTGGATAAGACGAAATATAGTTTTTATATTTGCGTAAATCCATAGCCTCATAATCCCGCAATATGCATCGATTAATATGCCTTTCTAAATACGGTAAACATATAAGCGTCCCTTCAAAATCAAAATGAGACATGGATTGCACTGCCTTATCCATCTCCATCGCAATTAAATTTTGTCTTTCTTGATACGTGAGATACACGAGTATCCTTTTATTTTCAATTCGTATTTGATGATAAATATCTTTACAGTGTTTTTTATATTGTATAGCTGTTGCTATAACTTCCAATCGAAATAAACTCTCCCAATCTTTCGTATGATAGGGAAATCCCTCTGCCTTAATGTTCTCTTTTTCTTGTTCTAGAAATTCATATAGCTTTGTTTTATGCATCGAAAGTGGACGACGATATTTATTTAGTGCCTTGTATAATTCCATTTTTATCACCTAACTCTCGACTATACCCAATTACACTTAACATGTATAACGGGGCTGTTTCACTACGTAAAATACGTTTTCCTAAGGAACAACATTCGCCTTTAAAAGACAACATCATTTCAATTTCTTCTGGAGCAAAGCCTCCCTCACTGCCTACAACAATCGTAATAGCGTCGCTACTTTGCATCGTCTGCAATACCTCCGCAAATTTAGTATGCTCTCCCTGTGAGGCGGATTGTTCATACGCGATGAGCATTCTTCCCCGTTTAAAGTTTGGCATTTGATCAACGGTAATAAGATCCCGTAGTATCGGAATATCATTGCGCAGCGATTGTTCACTTGCTTCCTTTATGATTTTTTGATAACGCAACTTCTTTTTAGAAAAGTCTTTTGTAGATAGTTTAGTAACGCAACGCTCGGTTTGTAACGGAACGATTTCATGCACCCCTAATTCGGTAGCCTTCTGTAATACCCATTTAAATTTATCACCCTTAGGTAAAGCATATATTAAAGTAACGGCAACATCTAAAGAAGTATCATTATCAATACGGTGCTGCATTTGTAATATTCCTTTGGTTATATCTTTAATTTTACATACGTAATTATTGCCTGTACTATCAATACCAATCACTTCATCACCATTCGTATAACGCATCACTCGTTGTGTGTGGATAATATCTCCTGGTTCTAAGTATAAATTATTGGCATCTCTTCTATCCACAAAATATCGTTGCATAGTTTCCTCCATATAAAGCTTGCTACAGTATAAAAACACCGCCTAAGGCGATGTATTATCATACTTGCAGCTCTTATTTTTCTTTACCGAGTAAAGATAAAATTCGAATGAATACGTTAATGAAATCTAAATAAATTTCCAAGGCAAACATTAATGCCATTTTTGTACTATTTTCACCCATCTTCGCATATTCTTGGATTTTTTGTATATCGTATGCGATAAGTCCTAAAAATACTACTAACAAAACACAGTCAATTATAGTATTCATCGCTGAATTACGTAAAAAGAATAAATTTATAAAGCTTATAACAATACATGAAAATAAGGCAATCATGCATAACGTACCGATTTTTGTTAGATCTCTTTTTGTTGTATATCCATACAAGCCCATGATTCCAAAAACACCAGCTGTTATTAAAAAGGCACCACCGATACTTCCTAATTCAAATATTTGAAAAAGAGTTGAGAAGATTACCCCATTTAAAAAGGCGTAACTAATAAGCATAAGTGCTACAATATTTGTGGATACTTTACGGAATAAAGCACTGACGGAAATAACAATAATAAGTTCTAGAAGCGTAGCAGGCCCTATAAACGCCTGATTGATTCCAACGCCACCAGTATATAAATAAATACCAAAGGATGTCATGGCTGTAATAAACAAGGCAATCGCCATAAACATAAAAGTTTTTGATACAAAATTATGTGCTATAAGATTATCTATACCTACTTCATTTTCCATTTCTATTGATTTCACTGTAATCCCTCCTATCATTAGTATAGCATAAAACTCATTAAAAATTTAATATTTATACTTTCGTTTCTCTAAAAATCGTGATAATAGCGATAACATATAACAAACAATAAAATATAAAATCGTCATCATAACAAACATAGGGAAGATGTAATCAAGATGTTGTCCATAAATCAACTTCGCATTGTGCGTAATATCTGGTAACGAAATAATAACAGCTAACGATGTATCCTTAATCAAGGAGATTAATTGACTTAAAATCGCTGGTAACATCGACTTATATGCTTGGGGAAAGATAATATAATACATTGTTTGTACATAGGATAGTCCCGTCGATAGTCCGGCTTCCATTTGGCCCTTAGGAACGGCCTCTAAACCAGCCCGAAAGATTTCGGATAACATACACGATTCAAAGAAGGTCATCGATACAATGGAAGATCCAATAATAGAAAAACGAATACCAATTTGTGGTAAGGCAAAATAGAAGAAGAAAATGATTAATAGTAAAGGTAAATTTCGAATAATATCAACAAGAATACCTAACAAGTGGGAAAAATACCGTATTCTAGCAAAGCGCAATATCCCTATTAAACCACCAATAATAAAACTTAAAATTATGGAGATCAATGATACTTCTACGGTAACCGCTAATCCCTTTAATAAATATTGTATATTATCCCAAGAAAATGCACCTATAAAATTCATATGTATCCCTACTCTCTATTTCATTTCTAACCTTCGTTCTAAATATCGCATCGCATAACTTACCGGTAGTGTAATAACTAAATATAACAATCCAACAATAATATATGTATCAAAAGTTGCAAATGTTGCATTCGCAATTAAATCTCCCTGATACATTAAATCAAGACCCGCTACAATAGCTAAAACCGAAGAATTTTTTACTAAATTAATAAATTGACTTCCTAATGGTGGAATAACAATCTTAAATGCTTGTGGCAAAATAATATATCGCATGGTTTGACTATACGTAAAACCAGAGGATAATCCTGCCTCCATTTGTCCAGTCGGCACGGTCTGGATGCCCGAACGAACGGTCTCTGCAATAAATGCCGATGTATAGATCGTTAGGCCAATCACCCCCGCATAGAAGCCACTAATATGAAAAGATGGAAGCACGGTTGGTAAGGCTACATAGAAGAACATAACAATTATTAATAAGGGGATATTGCGAAAGAACTCCACATATATCCGTGCTATAATTCGTGTAATTTTGGTGTGCGATAGTTGAAAGATCGCTAATAATGTTCCAATGACAAGACTAAAACATAAAGCGATAAAACTCGCTAACAAAGTATAACCAAAGCCTTCTAAAAAGGCAGGTGCATACTGGTTCCATAAGTCAATCATAATATCGCCTCCTTTTTATTTAACCATACCTTGATCATCCGTGGGAAACCACTTATGATAAATACGATCATATTCCCCACTTTTATGGATCGCTTGTAAGGCTTCATTAACCTTTTGTACAAATCGCTCTTGCTTCTTATTAATAGCAATACCATATGGTTCTTCGGTAAAGACATTACCTGTTACTTCATATTCATTATTTTGTGCTACCATACCGAGTAAAATAGCACTATCC
>CAKVJS010000033.1 GCA_934754755.1 uncultured Erysipelotrichales bacterium | reverse complement strand
CGATATAAAACACCCAATGAAGTAATCAAACAACTCTAACTTACATTAGGTGTTGCACTTAATTTGACAAATCACCACTTTCTTATTTTCATAATAATGTATACATTTAGATAGTACATCTATCTAGATAGTACATATATTCTATAAATAGGATACTCAATAAGTAATACATGCTTAGTTCATAATGCATCGATAAGATAATAGTAAGGTGACAATATGGAAATAGTAATTATATATAGTTCTAAATTAAAATCGGTAGAAACGGTTGCCAAGTCTATGGCAAACTTTACCCATACGCATGCTAGAAAGATGGGGGATTACCCATCCAAACAAACGATCGATTTATTAGTTGTTGTATTTTCAGATACTCTTTTTAGAGATCGTGAATTATATGATTTCCTTGCCCAGACCAATCGTAATACGGTGCGTAATGTAGCATTAGTGAATGCTTTTTATCGAACGAATAAAAAGATGCATGATGTGATCGCTTATTGCCACCAAAAGAATTTGCCTTTGATGCGAGAACATTATTCCTGGAAACAGTCTAGGGGATTTCATTTCTCTAGGGAAAAAGAAGTCGTGGACGGAGCTTTGTTGTACTTAGCAGACATGATACAGGTAATCGAAGGATACTACTAAAAATAGAGGTTACGCAAAAACGTAGCCTCTATTTATGGTTATTCTATTACCATGGCATCAGCAATAGGTTCTAAGGGTATCTTTTTATTGATTCTATCATAAAATAAAATACCGTCAAAATGATCTAATTCATGTTGTAAGCAGATGGATAAATATCCTCTAGCCACAATGCGTATTTGACTATCCGTTAAAATGTCATAGCCCTCTACTGTAACTTTCGCATAGCGGGGACCGTATCCCGGGATTTCTTTGTTTACTGATAGACAGCCTTCACCATTTATTAAATAGGATTTCTTTTCCGTATGAGAAACAATCTTTGGATTGACTAATCCATAACTATCGCTATGAGTAACTTCTCCATTTTCGTCATAATCGCATATATAGATAGCACACATCCGTTTGGGAATTCCTAGTTGAATAGCCGCAATACCAACAGCTGGACGCAGTTCATATTTATCACTTATCTTAGGATCTTGAGAATTTACTAGGAAGTCATACATGTCCTGTAACGTTTGGCGATCTTTATTAGAGAGTGGCATCTCTACTTCTTGTGATTTTGTTCTTATTCTCTTATCTGAATCATCGATGATATCTTTCATCAATAACATAAATCTCACCTCATTTATGAATATTATATCACAAATGAGGATCATTTCAATTATTATGAAACAAGTTTATGGTACGTGACTAGAAGCTTGCTATAATTAAGATTAAGAAGATGACTAAAACGATCGCAATCCATCCGATTCCGCCGTTTGCACCATATCCATACCCGCCACCGTAGCCACCAACTCCGTAACCAACAAATGGATTACCGTATGCTGCATAACCTGCAGCTGGAGCTCCGTATGAATTGCATCCGCAGCCAGCGTAGTTATATCCGTAGTTCATATTATCCCTCCTCACAATTACATACTATGTAGTATTTTTGTTTTTGTTATAGTTTATTGCCCAGAAAGGATTTATTTTTTATGGGAATTACGGTATAATGTAGGAGAAATTGAGGTGTCAAACTATGGATAATAAATGCTTGCGATCGATAGGTGATTCCTTATTATTGGGAGTCATGTATGAAAGCTTTTAAAAATATATTTAAGAATAGTAAAGGTGGAGATATCTTTATTTATGTAAGTACAATGATTTTAGCGGTATTTGGGATTATTATGATTGGATCGGCCTCCATCGGATCGAAAAAAGGGGCTATGACAGCCATTAAGGCTATGGTTATGCAAGGTGGTTATGTCGTTATTGGAGCTATCGTTATGCGGCTTTTATCCAAAACTTTTACGGTTTCCAAAATCAAATATAAAAACTGTATGCGCTGGTATATTGTTGGTATCATTAGTATGTGTCTTTGTATTTTTTGGAGCATTAAGGGAGCCCGTCGCTGGATTAAATTACCTGGCGGATTTACCTTACAACCAGCGGAGTTTATGAAAATCATTATGATTGTCGTTATGGCTTATATGTTCACAAAAATGGATGTTCTATATGTCGTTAAAGGGAAATTTCGGAGCCTATTAGCACGAGAGGCCTTCTATAAAGAGAAATTTAAATATAGCGTTTTATATCCTTTATTATTAGTGGCCTTGGCGGGACTTGTTGGATTGTTTCTCCAAAGTGATTTAGGTACTACTTTTATTTTACTGATGATTTGTTTAATTTGTTTTTTAAGTACCCCGCGAACCTATTATGCAAAATATAAGAAGTTGGTATTACTTGCGATCGTTATTGGTGGATTTTTACTAATCATTATAGGGGCTACAATATTAAAACCTTATCAGTTGGGAAGAATTTACACATGGCTCAATCCCCAGGCGGATTACTATAACAGTGGCTTCCATATGGTTAATTCCTTAATTGCCTTTGCGAATGGCGGTGTTTTTGGATTAGGTCTTGGAAATTCGACGCAGAAATTTGGCTATATTCCGGAAGCTCATAATGACTTTATTGGAGCCATTATTTATGAAGAATTAGGTTTGTTTGGTCTAGCGCTTATTATTATTCCATACTGTATTATTATTTTTCGTTTGTTGAAATATGTAAATAAGGTGAAGGATGATACATCGCAAATTATACTCATGGGACTTTCTTCCTATTTCTTCTTACATCTACTCGTTAATCTAGGTGGAGTCTCTGGTTTTACCCCCATGACAGGGGTGCCATTATTATTGCTTTCTTCTGGTGGTTCATCTACTTTAGCGGCTTTTGTTGCCATTGGTATTGCCCAGGCAATTATTCGTCAATATAACCGGACAAAATCATTGCCGCCAGACACCGAATAGTATTTATTGCATATAGTATGGTAGGTGATAGAATGAGTCAAATAGAGGAATTTAAGAAATTTGTTACGACTATACCTGGCGTTAGAGACGATGTTTTATCAGGACGATATACATGGCAACAATTGTATGAGATATATGTAATGTATGGAAAAGATGATAAGTTTTGGAGTCCTTATAAGAAACATAGTGGTGTCGATATGACAATGCTACTTCAATTGGCGAAAAATGTAGATCTAGAAACCGTATCTTCCAGTATGCGATCATTGGAAAAAATGTTGACAATGGCTTCGAATTTATTGAATAAAAATGAGACGGCAAGTAAAGGACAACAAAAGCAACCGAGGCGTAAGTGGTACGATGGATAATGATTTAGTTATGTATATTCGCTCCCATCCCCAATGGTATATTATCTTATCTCGTGACCCACAGCGAGTTAAGGAATTACAAGATTACTATAAACAAGATACGAACCGAACATTTAACGCTAGATTAGAACAACTATCAACCATCTTAAATATGGTAGAGTTGTTATTATAGGAGAGTGTATGGAGACATTAATAGAAGAATTACTTGCAGCAATTCAAACGGATAGCCGGTATCTAACATTTATGGCCTTGGAAAAGGAGATACTGGCTATCCCATTGTTGCAGGAATATCGAGAGGCAATGCAACAGTACCAGGAAGTTAAGAAATATGCGAAATATATCGATATAACTAAACAAAAAGAGAAAATGATGCGTTGTAAACGGATGGTCTCTGCCCATCCCGTTGTACAGGAATATTATCAAGCCTATAAAGAAATTAATGAAGTGCTGGAGTCAGTTACTAAAATTGTCTTTGATGGCATTAGTCCTGATTTACGGACGGAAAGATTTACGATATAATGAGGTACATATGCGCGTAATTGCAGGAAAATATAAAGGCCGGGGGTTAAAGGCTCCGGCCGTACATACAACAAGACCAACGACGGATCGCAATAAGGAAAGTATGTTTCAGATGCTTGGTCCTTATTTTGACGGGGGTGTCGTTTTGGATTTATTTGCGGGTAGTGGTGGCTTAGGCATCGAGGCTATGTCTAGGGGTTGTGACTCTCTATACGCAATTGATCATCAGTATCAAGCTTACAAATGCTTACAGGAAAATATACAGAAGTTACAAATTACCAATGCTGTTTTATGGAAAATGGATTATCATAAAGCTCTCGCTATGATGCATAAAAAACAAATTGTTTTTGATATCGTAATATTGGATCCGCCCTATGGTAAAGGCCTTGTCGATCCGATTTTAGAATACTTAGTTACCCATAAGATGTTACGTAATCATGCTCGGATTCTAGTAGAAGAAAATAGCGAGGTAACTTTTGCCTCCATTTCGTCTCTGGACATTACAAAGACAAAGCAATATGGCATTACTGCCGTACATATATTTACCTACAAGGAGTAATTATATCGTTCTAGGCAAAGAAAGATAATGTATTAGCCCCCTTACAAAACAGAAAGGAGGGGATACTTGTGGATTTTGATTACAAGGAGTACAAGCGAAAAAAGGAATTATACGAGATGCAACAAAGAGAGTACATAATCAGGGTGTCACAAGGACTTAAGATGCAAGCAGTATGTCAAAAGGCCAGTGTGTCCTATTCAACCTATAAAGGGTATAAGGGTGCTAGGCAAAAAATGAGTCTAGAAAAGGTAGAGAGGCTTGTAGAAACAATCCGCAGTTTAGCTGTTCCCAATAAATACTTATCCGAACAAGAAAAAAGGGAATATTTAAGAGACAGCATTTCATACATAAATATGAAGTTAATGTGTCAAATAGGTGAAGTGTCCTATCAAACATATAAAGCCTATAACATGAATAAATTAATCATGGATATTGATAAGGTGGATAAAATAATAAAGGCTATTGATGGCTTTTTATCCCAATAAGTAATAATCGAGGGTGATACAAAGTCAATGTATATGCACCCCTACTTTCAATGTAGGTTCAAGAGTAACATATAAATACAAACAAGGAGTTATTATGAAGGAAACAATAGCAGTTTATGCAGGTACTTTTGATCCTGTGACAAATGGACATTTAGATATTATTAAAAGGGCGAGTAAATTATTTGATCAATTATATGTTACAATTTTTATTAATCCAGCGAAAACGGAAGGTGTTTTTACCGTTGATGAAAGAATGGATTTATTGCGACAGGTAACCAAAGAATATAACAATGTGAAAATTGATGCCTCCAATAAATTGGCGGTAGAGTACGCTGCGCAAATTGGTGGAGATGTGTTAGTCCGTGGTATTCGTGCTAATATGGATTTTGAATACGAATTACAGTTAGCTTTTTCCAATCAATACTTAGATGATAATATTGAAATGGTCTTTTTGATGACAAAACCGCATCAATCTTTTATTTCTTCGACTTCCGTAAAAGAAATTGTAACGCATGGAAAATCAGTTGCTGGATTAGTACCACCGATAGTAGAAGAAGCATTGAAAAAAAAGTTATATCGACCATAAGGTCTTTTTTAATGTAGGATTTATATAAAGAAGCATAAAAATTTGAAAATAGAGGACAAATAAGATATAGTCTTAACAAGTAGTGTCGCAAAATAGGAGGAATGGTATGTCTAAAATTTTATTTTCCAATGGGGATGTTTTTTATCAAGGCAAAATACAACAAAAAGATGTTCTTATAGAAGGTGAGTATATTGTCGCCATCGAAGATCGTATCGTTGATGCAGATGCGAAAATGATTGATATTAAGGGCCAATTGTTGACGCTTGGGTTTGTGGATATGCATGTCCATTTAAGAGAACCTGGTTTTGAACATAAAGAAACCATAGCAACCGGGACAAATAGTGCAAAGCACGGTGGATACACCCATATTGTTGCCATGGCAAATACTCATCCTTGTATGGATTCGCTCGAGATGGTGCAAGATTTTTCAAAACGAGTGCAAAAAGATGCACAGGTTCATACTTATACATATAGTGCTATTACCAAAGGATTACAAGGCAAACAAATTGTTGATTTTGAAACAATCAGTGAAGAGCCGATTGTCGTTGGTTTTTCCGATGATGGAAAAGGCGTACAAAATCCATTAGTGATGAAAGCAGCAATGAAAAAAGCTCATGATACGGGCAGTATGATTGTTGCACACTGTGAGGATGAATCGGAGATCCCGGTAAATGCCTGCATTCATGCAGGAAGCTATGCCTCTAAGCAAGGACTTGTTGGCATCAATAGTGATTCCGAATTCAAGCATGTACAACGTGACTTATCCTTAGCGATGGAACAACAATGTCGCTATCATATATGCCATATGTCAACGAAGGAAAGCGTGGCTGCGCTTAAAGAGGCAAGAAAAAAATCAACTATAGTGAGTGGGGAAGTATGTCCGCATCATTTAATATTAACCGATGAGAATATTAAAGATTGCGATCCAAATTATAAAATGAATCCACCCTTACGCTCTAAGGAAGATTTAGAAGCTTTATTACAAGGTCTTAGAGAAGGAACGGTTTCGGTTATTGCGACCGATCATGCACCGCATGAACGATTAGTTAAAGAATTACCGATTGATAAGGCGGCCTTTGGTATTATTGGTATTCAACATGCTTTTAGTTTGTTGCATACATATATTGTTAAAAAAGGACTCGTTTCGTTAGAAACAATTCTCACTTGTATGTCGGAAAACCCAGCCTCTATTATTGGGTTGGATCACCATTTATTAGTCGGTAAGAAGGCTAATTTATGTGTCATTGATTTGGCTAAGACGTATACGATCACAAAGGATTCCATTGTCTCGAAATCAAAAAATACCCCGTTTATTGGGGTTACCTGTACAGGACAAATAACATACCATATACTGGATGGTAAAGTAACGAAGTTGTAGGAGGAACCAAGGTGCAATTACAAGAAAACATGCGTATTATAAGCATAAAAGAGCTGGTCGATCAGGTTTATGAAATAGTATTACAAGGAAGCGTAGCGAAGATGATAGGGGCACCCGGACAATTTATCAATATTAAAATTGGTGATGGGTTGCATCCCTATTTACGTCGACCTATGTCAGTCTGTGATTATACAGAGGATACAATTACTTGTATATTTAAAGTCGTTGGCGAAGGTACAGAATATTTAGCGACGAAAAAAATTGGTGATTACTTGGATTGTCTCGTTGGTTTAGGCAATGGATTTACCCTACAAACAAAAGGAAAAGCCTTGCTTATTGGGGGTGGATTAGGAACGCCACCTTTATATGGCCTCGGAAAAAGGCTCCAAAAACAAGGGATTGAAGTAACGACTGTATTAGGATTTCGCAGCCAATCGGATATTTTTTATAAGGAAGCCTTTGAATCATTGGGTCCGGTTTATGTGGCAACTATGGATGGTAGTCAAGGGGTAAAAGGAACGGTTTTGGATGCTATTAATGAACATTCTTTATCCTTTGATCAATATTATAGTTGTGGTCCAGAAGCTATGTTACTTTCGCTTGTTACCTCTTTTCCTGATCATGGGCAAGTATCTTTGGAAACTCGTATGGGTTGTGGTTTTGGTGCTTGTATGGGGTGTTCGTGTAAGGTGAAAAATGCACCGTATAAACGAATTTGTGTAGAAGGACCCGTCTTAGCAGCAAGTGAGGTGATTGTGCATGGTTGATACACGGATTAACTTGCCAGGATTATCGTTAAAAAATCCGATTATGCCAGCGAGTGGAACCTTTGGTTTTGGTTATGAATTTACTAAATTTTATGATATTAATATACTTGGTTCTATTATGTTAAAGGGAACTACATGTGAGCCCCGTTTCGGAAATCCTTTGCCCCGAATTGCGGAAGGACCAAGTGGTATGTTAAATGCGATCGGGCTACAAAATCCTGGTGTTAAACAAGTTATGGAACAGGAGTTAGAAAAATTGCGCCCGCTCTATCATGATAAAGTGATTGCGAATGTGGCTGGTAGTAGTTTTGATGACTATATTGAATGTGCTAGGCAAATTTCATCGCATGATAAAATTGGTGCTTTAGAAATTAATGTTTCTTGTCCCAATGTAAAACATGGGGGTATCCAGTTTGGAACCGATCCAAGTATGGCAGCGGATCTTACAAAGGCTATCAAACAGGTTAGTCAAGTGCCTGTATACATTAAGCTTTCGCCAAATGTTACGGATATTGTTTCGATGGCAAAAGCGGTAGAGGCAGCCGGGGCAGATGGGATTACCATGATTAATACGCTTATTGGAATGCGCATTGATTATAAGACAGGAAAACCGATTATCGCCAATACCATTGCTGGGTATTCCGGACCGGCTATCTTCCCGGTTGCGCTAAGAATGGTCTATCAAGTTGCTCAGGCAGTATCAATCCCGGTCATTGGTATGGGAGGGATACGTAACGCTAAAGAGGTAATCGAAATGATGATGGCCGGTGCTAGTGCGGTTGCTATTGGAAGTCAAAACTTAGTTGATCCTTATGTTTGTCAACAGATTATTATTGATTTAAATACAGAATTAGAACGATTAGGATATCATCATATTAATGAAATTATTGGAAAATCATTTCGTTAGAAAAGGAGAACAGACATGGACTTAGAAGGTGTATTAGAGGCTAAACAATTAGAAGCAGCAACCTACCTGGATAGCCATGTGCGGATTATTGCAGGAGCTGGTTCCGGAAAGACAAGAGTGATTACCTATCGCATTGCCCATCTTATTGATAATATTAAGATTCCTCCCTGGGAAATTTTAGCGATTACCTTTACCAATAAGGCGGCCAATGAAATGAAAGATCGCCTGTATCACATCTTACCCGATAAAGCTCCTGGTACCTTAGTTTGTACAATCCATTCCCTCTGTGTCCGTTTTCTTAGACAACATATTTCTGTTTTAGGTTATCCATCGGCCTTTACAATTATCGATGAAGAAGACCAAAAGGCTCTTTTAAAACAAATTTATAAAGATTTAGAAATGGATGTTAAGACATTTAGTGTCCGTGGCATGATTGGATTTATTAGCCAAAGAAAAGTACATAATATTACTTTTGATAAAGCCTTGCATCGTGCTGCTTCTCGCCCCCGGGAATCCAAGCAGGCACAAGCCTATCAGGCATATGAAACCTACTTGCGAGATCACCATTTATTAGATTTTGATGATTTACTTATTAAAACGGTATATATATTAGAAAACTTTCCCGATGTGTTATCGTATTGGCAACGTAAATTTTCATATATCCACGTTGATGAATTTCAGGATATCAGCGACATAGAATATCGTATTATTCAATTATTATCGTTGCATGCAAAAGTATGTGTCGTAGGTGATCCCGATCAGACGATTTATACGTTTCGAGGGGCTAATGTAAATTATATCTTACACTGTGATCTAGATTTTACACCGATTAAAACCATTTATTTAAATCAAAATTATCGTTCTACTGGGCATATATTACAAGTCGCAAATACTCTGATTGAAAACAATCGCAATCGTTTGGAAAAGGAACTATTTACTAAGGCGGATATTGGTGATAAGGCCATTCATTATACAGCTCCCTCG
>CAKVJS010000032.1 GCA_934754755.1 uncultured Erysipelotrichales bacterium | reverse complement strand
AGTAAATCCCATGTACTAAAGCCAGTATTAAAATTAAATTGACAAAAGTATTCATTTCTATGAGTACTTTTTTTAATGTCCCTTGCAGTGGTCATAAGTATAAATAAAATTAGTGAAAGCGGTGATATAATATGGGAGAAGGGAGGTTATAAATGACTGGGCAACGTGAAGATGAATTATTATTATATCTTTCAAGGCAACGAGAATATACGACCGCCAATACATTAGCGAATGTATTACAAACATCGGTTAAAACAGTATATCGATTGATTAAAAAGGTAAATGAAAGTGAGATATTGATTACAGCTGCCAAGGGGAAGGGGTATAAGTTAAACTACGATAGTTATATGGTAAAGACATGCAATCATTCCATGCATAATATCTCCCCCTACCAGCGACAAAATAATATTATGGTAGAACTCTTATATCAATCCCCATCCTTTATGTTAATCACCGACTTATATAAATCCTATTATGTGAGTAACGCGGTTATATTTAAGGATGAAAAAATGATTAGTACTATTCTTATGAAGTACAATCTATTGTATGAAAGAAAAAATAGGCGATCTCGTATTGTTGGTAGTGAAGAAAATATTCGTAAGGCGATTAGTGATATGATAGCTGCTAACCAACCCTTGGATATTGAGGATTTAAAAAAGTTTGTTAGTATCACCTTAGATACCCGTGATGTTGTTTTTGTTTTAGAACAATTACATCTAATTGAAATGGAGATGGGAACTGAGTTTTCCTATCCGTATGATATTAATCTATTTTTTCATATTTATATTATGATTCGTCGCATTCGAAACGATGGAATCGTTGTTTCTAATATCACTAAAGAGGCAGAGATGGCCCAAAACAAAGCGTTGTGTAAAGCAGCATCGCACGTCATTCATCGCATTCATAACTATATTCATCGGCCCCTGCCACAAGCAGAAGTCAATTATTTATGGCAGTATCTGGTTGCCTTTCGAATGAAAGAAAACGGGGAAGGGGTGTCTGAATTACCTCTTGTTAAGGAAGTGACAGAAGAATATATAAACTACTTTAGAGATATACTAGGAAAGCATCAAGATGACATCTATCAAGACTTACTATTACATATACGACCAATGATACAGAGATTACAACAGAATATAAAAATTAAAAATAGATTATTAGAATCAATTAAAGTGGAATATGGAATGATCTTTAAAAGAGTACAGGAGACTTCTCAATTGGTTAGCCAGAAATTTGACTTACCCATGGTGAATGATGATGAAAATGGGTTTATAACACTTTATATTGCCAGGGTTCTGGAACAAAATCCTAGACCTATAAATATAGTAATTGTTTGTACAACCGGAGTTGGGACCTCGGAGTTATTAAAAGTTAAGGTTGCTAAAAGGTTTCCGCAAGTACATATGATCGCTATTATCTCGACCCGGGATATAGGACAAACCCTAAAACAGTATCCAGAAATTGATATGTTATTAACAACTGTACATATAACCCAAAATATAGAAATACCTGTTATTTTGGTAAGTGCTGTATTTAATATTACAGATCAGGAACGCGTACAAAGGGCAGTTGAAGAAATAAGCTATATAGGATGTTCATAAAAAGGAGGGAGTAATATGAAAATTGTATCAGTTTGCGCATGCACGGTTGGAATCGCGCACACATACTTGGCACAAGAAAAATTAGAAAGAGCAGCTAGAGATATTGGTTATACCATTCATGTGGAGACACAAGGGACCATAGGAACCGAGAATGAATTATCAAAGGAAGATATCGAACAGGCGGATATTGCGATTTTAGCGACTGATATTAAAATCAAAGGACGAGATCGATTTAATGATATGCCGGTTATTCAAGTACCAACCGAGGTCGCAGTAAAATCACCCAATAAATTAATCGCCAAGGCAAAAGAAGTGATCGACCAAAAGAGAGGAAAGTAAGTATGGAGATTACAAATATATTGGATTCCCGGACGATTCAAACAAATATGATAGTTAGTACAAAGCAGGAAGCCTTAGAACAGTTATCTACGTTATTATTATATGCTGGATACATTAGCGATATTGAAAACTTTATGAAAGATGTGTATATTCGCGAAGCGCAAGGACAAACCGGCATTGGCGACTATCTTGCAATCCCTCATGGACGAAGTGCTTCGGTATGTAAAGCAGGTGTGGCCATTGGTGTATTAGACAAAGAAATTGCATGGGAAACCATGGATGGAAAAGGAGTGAAAGCAATCATCCTGTTTTGTGTGGGAATAGGCAATACAGAGGCGAAGAAACACTTACAATTACTGTCCATGGTGGCGCGTAAAGTCGGTGATGAACAGGTAGTTTCAAAACTTACGCAGGCGACTTCATCAGATGAAGTGATCGCTGCTCTAACAAATAGAAAAGAGGTGTAGAAAATGAAAAAAATTCCAAAACTAGGTATTAAGAGGCACTTGTTAACAGCTATTTCATATGTTATTCCGGTTGTTTGTGGCGGTGGATTCCTCATTGCGATTGGTATGGGATTGGGTGGTAAATCGGATTTGACTTTAACAGCGTCAGGGTATTCCTTTTGGGATGTACTAGCGACCATTGGAGCTGCTAGTTTGGCTATGTTACCCATCATTATTGCAACTGGGATATCCTTTTCGATTGCGGATAAACCCGGAATTGCGCCAGGGATTATCATTGGACTGAGTGCGAATGCCATTAATGCAGGATTTATGGGCGGTATTATTGGAGGATTCTTAGGTGGCTATGTCGTGTTAGGCATTATTAAATATTTCCGGGTTCCCGCTTGGGCTAAAGGGATTATGCCAACATTAATTATTCCTTTACTCTCTTCTTTAATTGGAGTTGTGTTTATGGTCTATATTATTGGAATACCCATTGCCGCTTTGACGAAATTACTAACCGATACCCTAAAGTCCTTAAATACTTCTTCTTTACTTCTTTTTGGTATCGTCATTGGTGCTTTAAGTGCTGTTGATTACGGTGGACCCATTAGTAAAACAATATTTGCCTTAGTACTAACGATGCAAGCACAAGGCGTTAAAGAACCTATTACCGCATTACAATTGGTTAATACTGCAACGCCGATTGGCTTTGGTTTGGCTCATTATATAGCGAAGCTAGGACATAAAAATATTTATACGAAAGTAGAGCTAGAAACTTTGAAGTCGGCTGTACCCATGGGCGTTATTAATATTGTAGAGGGAGTTATTCCACTCGTTATGAATGACTTCTTGCGAAGTATTACGGCCACCGCCATAGGGGGTGCCTGCGGGGGTGCAGTAACGATGATTCTAGGAGCTGATTCATCGGTTCCCTTTGGTGGTTTCTTAATGTTACCAACCATGCATAAACCGATCGCTGGAATTATTTCCCTAGTGATCAATTGTATTGTTACCGGGGTAGTCTTAGCGGTTATCAAGAAACCAGTCAAGCAAGAAGTAACAACTACTGTAGCCGAGGAGGATATTGATTTAGATGAAATACAAGTATTTTAAAGGAGATTATAATGGAAGCTATATTTAGTCCCTCACTTATGTGTATGGATGTATTACATATAAAAAAACAAATCGAACAATTAAATAGTTATGCAGGTATGTTACATGTCGATATTATGGATGGTCATTACGTTGACAATATTGCTTTATCCCCTGATTTTGTACAAGCCATAGCACCCTTATGTAAAATCCCGATCGATTGTCATTTAATGGTCACAAATCCCTCTGCTTATATTGATCGATTAGCGAAGGCTGGTGCTACCTATATTAGTCCCCATGTAGAAACAATTAATGCTGATGCTTTTCGCATCCATAATACCATTAAAAAGTGGGGCTGTTACTTTGGTGTAGCAATCAATCCAGCTACTCCACTGTCTGCCTTGCAAGAGTACATCCACTTATTGGATAAGATTACCATTATGAGCGTAGATCCAGGTTTTGCGGGACAACCCTTTATTGATACGATGGTAGATAAGGTTAAGCAGGCAAAACAATTAAAAGAGGATAACAACTATACATACTTAATCGAGGTAGATGGGGGATGCAATGCACAAACCTTTGGACTCTTAAAAAGAGCTGGCGTAGAAGTATATGTGGTTGGTAGTTCCGGTTTATTTAATTTGGACAAAAATCTTCCAGAGGCCTGGGGTAAAATGATACAAACATTTGAAAAGGCATAATGAAAGGAGAATATATGAGATTTTTTTTAGACAGTGCTAATATAGAAGAAATACAGGCGGCATGGGATATGGGAATTATTTGCGGGGTGACGACCAATCCGTCAATTATTGCAAAATCAGGACGTGATTTTAAAGAAGTGTTACAAGAAATAAGTACCATAGTAGATGGACCGATAAGTGGAGAAATTAAAGCTACCACACAAGATGCAAAGGAGATGGTAAGGGAAGGTAGAAGGATTGCCGCCATGCATCCCAATATGGTCGTCAAAATACCAGCAACGATGGAAGGATTGCAAGCTTGTAAAATATTATCAACGCAAGGTATTAAGGTCAATATAACACTTATTTTTACACCTGTGCAGGCACTAATGGCAGCCCGAGCGGGCGCCACCTATGTTTCCCCCTTTGTTGGACGATTAGACGATATCGCCAGTGATGGTTTGCAGGTGATTAAAGATATTGTAACTATCTTTCAAGTACATGGGATTTCAACGCAAATTATTGCCGCCAGCATTCGAACACTCCATCATGTTATTGCCTGTGCTACTATAGGTGCCAATATTGCAACAATACCATATGCAATTATTGAAGAGGCCATGCATCATCCATTAACAGTGCAAGGAATTGAGAAGTTTCAAAAGGATAGTAATGGGAGTTTAGTGAAAATATAAAATATATTTATATAATATGACCCTTCTAGGACCCTACATACAAAGGAAGGGTTTTTATGTATAGCTTATATGGGAAATTTATTATAGAATTGTGCGCCAAGGGTGTACTTACACTGTTGAATGCGTTATCATTATAAATGTAACATGAGAAAATTACTGCTTTTGGTTTTTTATTAATTGATGGTTGAAAGTGGGGGAGAAAAAGTGTTGCAATGTATTAATTTACAACAAGAGTTTAAAACGCAAAAGAATGTTCAAAGAGTATTACAGGGGATTGATTTCCATATTCATAAGAACGATTTTATCACTATTATGGGTACGTCAGGTAGTGGAAAATCAACCTTTTTACATTGCCTTTCTTTATTAATAGAGCCAACAAAAGGAAAAATTATTATCCATGGAGAGCAGGTAAACTTCCAATCTGATAAAAGAATAGAGGCTTTGCGACAAGCGTCATTTGGTATGGTTTTTCAAAATATTCATTTGATTTCATGCCTTTCTACGCTAGAGAATCTAATCCTGGCGATTCATAAAAAGATTGGGTATAAAAAGAAAGTGCAAATTGCGATGGGGTTATTACATACGGTTGGTATGGAAACAAAAGCCAATGCACTAGTCACCACTCTTTCTGGTGGAGAACAACAGCGAGTCGCTATTTTACGGGCGGTTATAAACCATCCACCACTCTTGCTATGCGATGAACCGACTGGCGCTTTAGATGCCAAAACAAGTGAAGATATCATAGATTTCTTAATTCAAATATGTAAAGAACACAATAGTGCTTTACTTATCGTAACCCATGACTCGCAAATAGGGAAGCTAGGCAAACGACAATATATGATGAAAGATGGTATGTTGCATGAAATCTAAAGAATTATTCAAAATATATCATTGGAAAGATATGAAAGGAAATAAGTGGTTCCTATTTTTTATTTCTCTTTCTATTTTTATAAGTATGTTAATATCACTCGTTGTGCCACAAGTACAAATGGCTAAACGACAATATATAAGTCAAATAGAGAACCATCTCAATCCTGCAGATATTATGTTTGCGTATATAGATCCCTCTCCTAACATGGATCAAAAATTACAACAGTATAAAAAGCAAGGCTTACGCATTACGGAAGTATCCGTAGCACAAGTTTATTTAGAAAGTAAAAGTAATAAAACAATGGTCTATCTCTTATCTGGGTATGATCATTTAAAAACCAATGAGGTGATACTTTCTAAAAATATAGCTGATTCCAATCAGATAAAAGTACACGATAAGATTCATATACAGTACGGCAATCAAGAGGAGTGCATGCCGGTGACAGGAATTGATCCGCTACCTGTAGATGCTTTTAATGATGCGAATGTGATCGGATATATTAAGGTTAAGCATAAACAAAACATCAATAATACCGGCTCCTCACTAATCTTTATTTCGGGAAAGGATGGAAAAACATTAAAAAGAGAATTACAACGAGTAGATAGTGGCTTCATATACAATACACTTCCCGATCGGCAGAAGCAATTATATCAATATGTGGAAACGCAGATAGGTATATTAAGTGTAATAAGTTTAGTAGGGTTCCTATTAGCGATTATCATATTGATTACAGCTATCCTGACAATACTTATTAAAAATAAAAAGGATTTGTCGATTTTAATATTAATCGGTACGAAGCGACAGGATATTATAAAGGCCATCAAAAAAGAGATTAGTATTATTATTTTAATACCCTTATGTACCGCCATTATTTTATGTATGCCTACAGCCTGTTATTTTCTCCATATGGAAAATATAATATTTGAAGTTACTCCGGATTATATTTTAGAGATAGGTAAATTTGTTATTTTTGATGTCGTATTGTTTTTATTATATAGGAATATCTCGCTACACTATATAAAGCGGTTAAATCCTATATCTATCGAACAAGGCAATCATGCATATAAACCCATACGCAGCAGAGATATTTTGTTAGTTATATGCAGTTTACCAATGGCTATGATCCCATATTCCATACTCTTAAAAAATGGAACAACCATTGGGATAACAATTTTTTTGTATTTTGTGCTATGCATCGTGTCTTTGTTTATATGGGTTATTATATTTATTCTGACTAGAATTCCTATGTGGAGACGTTGGAATACCACGCTCTATGCATTTGGCAGTATTCGCTGTAATAAAGGGTTGTATGTACTAAGTATCGTAAATTTTACTTTATTGATTTGTTTTATACTAATAGGTTATAATATGGGTGAAATTTTAAAAACTTCCATTGATAAAAATTTTAAAACTCGTGTTCCCTATAATTATATCATTATGGAAACGGCTAATAACGATCAACTAGTTGATACCCTATCAAGCTCTAAGAACGTTAATGGGTATCTAGCAATGCATTATATACAAGGGGAGGTCACGAATGAAAATATTAAAAATAAAAATATTAGTATTAATGAGATAGATTCTAAACATACAAAATTACGATTTTCTCTGATTAAGGGGAAGCAAATATACGAGGGTAATAAGGATCAGATCTTAGTTTCTGAAAATTACGCAACTATGAATCATCTAAAGATACAAGACACCTTATCTGTAAAAAATAAGTATGGAATAAAAGAATATAAAATAAAAGGTATCTATGATTCTGCTGGGATTAATGATAATTGGATCTTAAAAGAATCACAACAACAGTTTACCAATGTGTTTTATCTAGTTAACTTTAAAAATCCATCGAGACTACAGGAAATCAAAAATTCTCATATTGTAGATATCAATACCATTGGCCAATATGTTCTTTTTCAGATGCATGATTTTTTCAGAAGCTTTCAATATATGAGTTTTCTATTCATTTTTTCTGCCGTGCTTTTCAATATTACTATGATGTATTTAGAACAACAATTAAGTGCAAGGGATTTTATGATTATGCATATTCTTGGACTCAAGAGTAGATTATTATTTCCCTCTATGTTGGTTAAGAGTGTTGTTACAGTTATAATAGCGCTGTTTACGGCATGGCTGTTATATATATGTACAATATCTACTTTAGTACAGATGGTTATTAATGGAAAAGCTGTATTTACATTTCATATCTGGCTTCCTATTACCGTACTTTCTATTGTTGTTTGTATAATAGGACATATAATATTACGGTTTTCCTGGAAAGGCCAAATGGATGATCTATAACAAAGGCTGCCTATGCGGATGTTTTACATTGATTGAAAACAAATAAAAAGAAGTCGAATAACTTCTTTTTATGTTTGTATCATATTTATTTTTATGGTAAAATTATTATATAGGAATGTCCATGTAGCTCAGTTGGATAGAGCGCACGCCTCCGGAGCGTGAGGTCGGAGGTTCGAGTCCTCTCATGGACGCCATTTTGTTTTTAATGAAGAGTGTTCAGGTATATCTTCTTTGGGTATATCTTTTTTTAATGTATCAATTTTATCAACTCGGGGTTCGGGAACCTTATTCTTATATCGTTGCATAGTATCACCTATTTATATATTGGTGTTTTTTTAATTATTTATGCATGCGTTGTAAAGAAAAGTAGGGTAATGTACAGTTTTATGATACAATTGAAGTATCATGCATAGTATTTAGAAAGTGAGGAAGTTACGGATGTCAAAAACCTTAGTTCTTGCGGAAAAGCCATCAGTAGGTCGAGATATTGCAAGAGTACTACAATGTCATAAAAAAGTGGATGGTGCCTTGGAAGGAAATCGCTATGTGGTTACTTGGGCATTGGGGCATTTAGTTACCCTAGCTGACCCAGAAAAATATGATACTCGTTATCAAGATTGGAAAATAGAAGATTTACCGATTCTACCAAAACGTCTATCTTTAGTTGTTATTAAAAAATCAAGTAAGCAATTTTACGCTGTCAAAAAACAAATGATGCGTGGTGATATCAATAATATCGTTATTGCAACCGATGCGGGAAGAGAAGGGGAGTTGGTTGCTCGCTGGATTATTGACAAGGCCGGTATAAAAAAACCAATGCAACGATTATGGATATCATCGGTAACCGATAAGGCCATCAAAAATGGCTTTGCCTCCTTACAACAAGCCAAATCATATGATCGTTTATATTATAGTGCCAAGGCTAGAGCCGAGGCTGACTGGTTAGTTGGTATTAATGCAACACGCGCTTTAACTTGTAAATATAATGCACAACTTGCCTGTGGGCGGGTACAAACACCAACGGTTGCGATTATTCATCATCGAGAAGAAGAAATTAAAAATTTTGTGAGTCGCAACTATTATGGAATTGATGTTATTGGACAAGGGATCCGCTGGCAACTATTGGAAAAGAAAAATGTTATGCGTTCTTTTGAAGAAGAAAAAATTGATACCATTATCGGTTCACTGACCAATCCATCGCTACAAGTGGAAGACATGCAAATAAGCATAAAGAAACAGTACGCACCACAACTATATGATCTAACCGAATTGCAACGGGATGCTAATAAACTATACAATTATTCAGCGAAAGAAACATTGTCAATTATGCAAAGTTTATATGAATATCATAAGGTATTAACCTACCCTAGAACCGATTCGCGTTATTTAACCGATGATATTGTCCCTACCATAAAAGAACGTTTACGATCTTTACAAGGGACTATGTATGACGAAGCCGTAGGTCAGATTTTAAAAAAACCGATCGTTGGAAAGAAACATTTCGTAAATAATACAAAAG
>CAKVJS010000031.1 GCA_934754755.1 uncultured Erysipelotrichales bacterium | reverse complement strand
GCCATTGGCGTGGACATTGATACCATGGATATTACCAATAAAGCACAAGTAGAACAAGTTATACAAAAAGAACAAGTCGATGCTGTGATTCATTGTGCGGCCTATACTGCCGTAGATAAGGCAGAAGATGACCTAGCTACTTGTCATCAGGTTAATGTAGAAGGAACAAGAAATATTGCAGAAGTTTGTAACAAACGACATATTAAAATGATGTACTTTTCATCCGATTATGTATTTGCGGGTGATGGGATAACACCTTGGCAAGTAGATGATGCATGTTTTCCAACAAGTATTTATGGAAAGACAAAGCTAGCTGGTGAACAAGCGGTGCGTTCTATTATTTCCAATCATTTTATCATTCGTATCTCATGGGTTTTTGGTATCAATGGTAATAACTTTATTAAAACAATGCTTCGTTTAGGTAAGGAAAGAGGATCGGTTTCTGTGGTTGATGATCAAATTGGATCGCCTACATATACGTATGACCTCGCAAAACTTTGCGTATCGATGATCCAGACTAATAAATTTGGAACCTATCATGCAACAAATGAAGGAGAATGTAGTTGGTATACATTTGCCTGCGAGATATTTAAACAAGCTGGTGTCGATGTACAAGTACAACCGGTTGATAGTACAGCCTTTCCAGCGAAAGCCAAGAGACCTAAAAATAGTCGCTTAGATAAAAGTGTTTTAGATTCCCAAGGGTTTACACGTTTACCCGACTGGCAAGATGCCTTGCAACGGTATTTACAGGAACTACAGAGTAATAATAAATAATGTTCCCTACGACAAAATATGATACAATAATAAGCACGGTGAAAGGAGTCAAACAATGCCTTATCAAGAACCATCTATAGAACGACAATTGGTGCAATCGCAACGCGAAAAAAAACGGGCGTTGTTATTTGCTAAAAATCCGATAAAAAAGGTGCGAATTGTAAAACGGGTGGCAGGTCTTACAGCCCTATTTACAGGAACGCTTATTATTGCTTCTATCATATGGAGTAATCGAATGTTTTCCGCAAAAACATTAACCCAAGTTGTATTTCACATTAAAGTACCGGTAAGTGGAAGTGATGAGGGGATTTTATGGAATTGGATTTTTCAATGTGTGTTAAGTGCAGTTGCTATCACTATGTTAATTATTGTTTTTACTTATAAACTGTACTATGCCTTTTCTAAGAAAATAGGAACGTACACAGAAGTATTATCCTATTTAGGAATTGGATCATTAGGACTATCTTTTGGTTATGCCTTAAAAAATTATGGTGTGTTAGGATATGGTTTCCACAATGTGCAAAAAACCAATTTATATGATACCTACTATGTAGATCCTAAGTCAGTTTCTATTACATTTTCTAAAAAAAGGAATCTTGTTCATATATTTTTGGAATCCATTGAAAGTACATATGCATCTTCTATAGCGGGTGGAGCTTATGATACAAGTTATATTCCAGAGTTAGAAACGCTAGCACAAAATAATATCCATTTTTCGCATACCGATGGATTGGGTGGATCTAGAACCGTTGATGGAACACAATGGACGATCGCTGCTATGGTCGCCCAAACGGCCGGTATTCCATTAACCCTTCCTTGGTATGACCAATATTATCAACCGGATTCTTCATTTTTACCAGGATGTTATACAATCGGAGATATCTTGCAGGAACAGGGATATAATCAAGAATTATTACAAGGATCAGACGCTTCCTTTGCAGCTACGGCTAATTATTTTAAACAACATGGAAACTACACCATTATGGATTATCCAAGAGTAAAAAAAGAGGGTCGGATAGACTCCAATTACCATGTATTCTGGGGGTTTGAGGATGAAAAGCTATTCTCTTTTGCTTCAGAGGATATTCTTAAGCTGGCAGCTACTAATAAGCCATTTAATATAACGATGGCGACCATTGATTCCCATACGCCTGATGGGTATCTTAGTAGTAAGGGACCAAATCATTTTAAAAAACAGTATGAAAATGTTATTGCCTATCAATCGATGCAAGTAGCAAATTTTGTTGCTTGGTTACAACAACAATCATTTTATGATAATACAACAGTTGTTATAACCGGGGATCATAATAGCATGTCGAATAAATTTTTTCATACATTAGATAAAAATTATATACGGACACCGTATAATGTGATTTTAAATGCACCGATTGAGCCCATTCAAACCAAACATAGACAGTTTACGACAATGGATTGGTTTCCAACCATCCTCGCGGCGATGGGTGCCTCGATTGAAGGCGATCGCTTAGGGTTAGGTACGAACCTATTTTCTTCTTTACCAACTTTGGTAGAACAAAAGGGCTTAGCCTACCTTAATCGAGAAGTACAAAAACAAGCAACCTATTATACAAAACAAATTTTGAAAGGACGACCAAAATGAAAACAGGTATAGTTATTGTCAATTTCAACGATGCTTTGCAGACACTTCAGTGTGTAAATCAGATCAGTGCCTACCATGTGTTAGATCATATCTGTATTGTTGATAATGGTTCCAACGATGATTCTTTAAAAATTCTACGTCGCATAAAAAAAAGAGAGGTTCATCTTATTGCGTTAGAAAACAATGGTGGTTATGCTTCTGGAAATAATGCAGGGTTACGATATTTACAAGAACAAAACTGTGATCTGTTTATTGTTGCGAATCCAGATATAGAAATTGAACAGATTGCGCTGCAAGATTTTATTGCTTTTACCAAAACATATCCAGAATATGGTATTTTTGGTCCTATCATTAAGGAAGGAAAACAAATTAATCGAGGATGGAAATTGCCAACTTTGACAATGGATATTCTCGATAATCTAGTATATATCAATCGATTTTTTAAGAAATTTAGAGCTTATCGTGACTCTCATTATCACACTACATTATCCAAGGTAGATTGTATATCGGGTTGTTTTTTTGGTATTACAAAAAAAGCTTTAGAAACCATAGGTTATTTAGATGAAGGAACATTTCTCTATTATGAGGAAAATATTTTAGCTAAGAAAATGCGTGATCACGGCTTGCAAACATGTATTGTGAATTCTGTTGAAGTGGTACACCAGCATTCCGTGACCATTGATAAATATAATAATCGTTATAAAAAAATGAGGTATCTTAAGGATAGTCAATATTACTATCATAAACAGTACTTTAAACACAATAGAATTGGTATGTTTGTGTTGAAAATGACAGCTGCCTTTACCTGTTTCGTTGCCCGCAAAAGAACGAAAAAGAATGTATTACAGCAACATGCTGGCAATAAAAAGAAGATCACCATACTATCCCTACATTTGCGGGTCGGTGGTATTGAAAAAGCAATTTGTTCCCTAGCGAATATGTTAGTAGATACGTACGATGTAGAAATTGTCAATGTATATCAATGGGGAGAACCTGCCTTTGATTTAGATAAACGAGTAGTAGTACGTTACTTATTAAGCAATGTAACACCGAATAGAGAAGAATTTAAGGCAGCTGTAAAAAAGAAAAATATTAAACAAGTTCTCATAGAAGGATATCATGCGTTTCAGGTATTATATCAAAAGCACAAACGAATTAGACAAGAGGCTAAAGTTTGTAATGGGGATATTATTATTTCTACAACCCTTGTATTTAACCGCTACTTTAGTAAATATCAGGAAAGTAAAGTTAAGGTTGCTTGGGAACACTGCCATCCTGATCGAAAGGCGAATTACAGTAAGAAAGTATGTCGTAAGGTAAAGAAATTTGATGTATTTATTCCGGCCTCTAAACAACTTTTCGATTTCTATAAAGAAAGAGTTACCGGACCAAAATGTATATATGTACCATTAGCTATTGATAAAATGCCAGAAGAGGTAGCTCCTTTACATACGCAAGAAATCGCTGTTATGGGTCGATTAGCGGCAGAAAAAGGATATGATGATATGTTATCTGTATTGCATATTATGGTACAACAAAATCCAAACGTATTGTTACATATCATGGGGGAAGGAGAAGAAAAAGAACGCTTAGAAAAAATAATAGATGAACTTCAGCTACATAAACATGTTGTTTTTCATGGCAATGTAGTAGGTGCTAAGAAAGATGCTATTTTTATGCGTTGCAGTGCGTTTGTTACAACTTCCCACTATGAATCCTTTGGTTTAGTTCTAATTGAAGCTATGAGCTATGGGATTCCTTGTGTTTCCTTTTCCAGTGCAAAAGGTTCTTTAGAAATTATTGAACATGGTAAAAATGGTTATATTATTGAAGATAGAAATCAACAGGAAATGGCTGATTGTTTATCAGGCCTATTACATAAAACGACCAAAACAATGCAAAATAATGCTTTAAAAAAGGCTCGACAATATACATTCAGAAGAGTGAAGAAGCAATGGTTACATACATTTACCCTGTTTACACAAGGGGATATTAAAAAAAGAGTGATTTTCACTTCATCTGCTGGCGGTCATTTTAGTGAGTTATTTGAGTTGGAACCATTAATGGAACAATATAATTCTTTTCTTTTAACCGAGGACCATGAAATGATGCAAACATATAAACAATCCAATCGAGCACGTTCTTGGTATTTGCGACCAGGAACAAAGGAACATAGAATTAAGTTTTTGTGTGATTTTCCTTTTAATATTGCTAAGAGCTTTCGAGTATATTGGAAAGTTAAACCCGATGTTGTGATAGCAACCGGGGCACATACAACAGTTCCGATTTGTTATATTGCCAAATTATTTGGAAAAAAAGTAATCTTTATTGAAACTTTTGCGAGTATATCCACAAAAACCCTATCGGGAAAATTAGTCTATCCCATCGCTGACTTGTTTTTAGTACAATGGGAGGAAATGTTGAAATTATATCCTAAGGCAATCTATCGAGGGGGATTAAAATAATGCGTATATTTGTTATGTTTGGTACACAAGATAAACGATTTGATCGATTGATGAATGCTATTTTACAGGCTGATTTCTCGAAGGAACATGAGGTGTATGTCCAAACGGGATATACAAAAGGGGTATTTACCGGCATTCACTCGCAAGAGTACTATACCGAAGAGGAAATGCTAGAGGAAATAGCCAAGGCTGATTTAATTATCACGCATGCAGGTGTCGGTTCGATTGTTGCGGCTTTAAAACTCCATAAAAAGGTATTAGTAGTTCCACGCCTAGGTAAATATAAGGAACAAAATAACGATCATCAAAAAGAAATCATGTATAAATTCGCAAAAGATAATTATATTCTTCCGGTTGAGGATGAAACAAAGTTAGATGCTGCAATCGAACAGTCGAAAGATTGGGAGCCAGCCCAATATACCTCTAATAAAGAAGGTATACTAGAAACCCTGCAAGAATTTATAAGGAATATATAAATAACGACATATGATTTATTTGATTAACACAGTTGCAAATATATGTTTTCTTAGCTAAAATACAAGTAAGGATAGGGGATCATTATGGAGACACAAGTTATTGCGAAAGAAGAATTACCAAAAATTATTTCGTGCTTACAAAACCAAAATATAATTGCGTTTCCTACAGAAACAGTATTTGGCCTAGGGTGTCTACTTAACGATGTGCAAAGTTTACAGAAGATATATAACATAAAAGAAAGAAAGATAGAAAAAGCAATCACGTTAATGTTGCCTCATAGTAATGCTATTGAACAATATGCGACGATATCTTCTAAAAGTAACCGTGTCATTCGTACTTTTATGCCAGGGAAGTTAACTATTATACTTCCAACGAGTAATCCTTTTTTACAAAGTATTACTCATACACCAACAATAGGTATCCGGATTCCTAATGATCCTTTTGTTTTACAATTGTTACAAGCTGTTGGAGGAATGTGGGTTACTAGTGCGAATCTAGCAGGCCATCAAAATATGTCTACAGAGCAGGATGTTTATCAAGTGTTTCAAGGTAAGATTCCAATGATTGTAAAAGGAAAAACCAATTCATTGGTTGCTAGTACTGTAGTAGATATGTCAAAAGATTTAGGTATTATATTACGGCAAGGAGAAATAACACAGGAAAAGATAGCGAGGGTGATAAATGATGAAAATAGCAGTAGCATGTGATCATGGTGGTTTACGTTTAAAGTCAGTAGTAATGGAATGGTTAGAAAAGCAAGGGTATGAAATTATTGATTTTGGAACCTATAATGAGGAAAGTTGTGATTACCCAGACTTCGCTTCTAAGGCTGCGAAAGCAGTAGTACGTGGTGATTGTGATAAAGGTATTGTAATTTGTGGTACCGGCATTGGTGTCAGTATTACAGCTAATAAAATTAAAGGAATCCGTTGTGCCTTAGTGCATGATGTATTTAGTGCAAAAGCAACGAGACAACACAATGATACGAATATGTTGGCTATGGGACAACGCGTTGTTGGCGAAGGACTAGCTCTAGAAATTGTTAAAGCATGGTTAACCAGTGATTTTGAAGGGGGGCGTCATATTCAACGAATTGAAAAAATGATGTCTTATGAGGAGGAATAAAATGAGAGATGAACAAGTTTTTAATAGTGTCCAAAAAGAATTAGAAAGACAAAGAAATAATATTGAGTTAATAGCTTCTGAAAATTTTGTTTCCCAGGAAATTTTAACATTAGCTGGATCGGTTTTAACGAATAAATATGCAGAAGGATATCCAGGTAAACGATACTATGGTGGGTGTCAATATGTGGATGAAGTAGAAACATTGGCGAGAGATCGATTATGTAGTATTTATGGGGCAGATCATGCGAATGTACAACCGCATTCCGGTGCACAAGCTAACATTGCTGCCTATGCAGCTGTTTTGGAACATGGAGATACGGTATTGGGTATGTCACTTGCAGATGGGGGACATTTAACCCATGGACACCCTTTAAATTTCTCAGGAATTAATTATACATTCCATAGTTATGGAGTTGATAAAGAAACAGAAATGATTGACTATGCGGCGTTTCGCAAACAGGTGTTGGATTTACGCCCGAAATTAGTCATAGCAGGAGCGAGTGCATATGCTAGGAAGATAGACTTTGCCTTCATGGCAGAATGTTGCAAGGAGGCTGGATCAATCTTTATGGTTGATATGGCGCATATTGCTGGATTAGTGGCAACTTCTTTACATCCTTCCCCTTTTCCTTATGCAGATATCGTTACAACGACAACTCATAAAACATTACGTGGACCACGTGGTGGAGCTATATTATGTAAAGAAAAATATGCGCAAGCTATTGATAAGGCAGTTTTTCCCGGTATGCAAGGGGGGCCATTAATGCATGTGATTGCTGCTAAAGCACAATGTTTCTATGAAGCAATGCAACCAGAATTTAAAACGTATGCTTCGCAAGTAATTGCTAATGCAAAAGTGTTGGAAAATATATTACGTCAGGAAGGGTTTCGTTTAGTTTCCGGTGGTACAGATAATCACTTGCTTTTAGTTGATGTTAAAGAGAGTTGTGGAATCACTGGTAAAAAGGCTGAGAGATTATTGGATGAGATTAATATAACCGCAAATAAAAATGCAATACCATATGATACAGAAAAACCATTTAAGGCTAGTGGTATCCGTATTGGTACACCAGCAATGACAACCAAAGGTTTTACTGAGTCTGACTTTGAAGAGGTAGGGAGAATCATTGCCTATCGCTTAAAAAATGAAGAAAGTGATGAAGTATTGGAAAATTGTAAACAGCGTGTTAAAAAATTAACTGATAAAGTAACAATGTATAATACATTGCAATATAGATAGGAGATCATATGGCCACTCATATTTTAAATCATCCGTTAATCAAGCATAAATTAACCATTATGCGTAACAAAGAGACGAAATCTTATATCTTTAAACAGAATTTAGATGAGATTGCTTTGTTAATGGCATATGAAGCAACCAAAGATTTAGCGCTTAAAGAAGTTACTATTGAAACACCGATAACAAAAATGACCGGTCATTCTTTATCAAAGAATATTATCTTAGTACCCATTTTACGTGCTGGCTTAGGACTTTTACATGGCTTTACGACCATCATTCCGATGGCAACAGTAGGGCATATTGGGATGGCTAGAAATGAGGAAAATTTACAACCCGAAGAGTATTATGCGAAATTTCCTAATAATATAGAGGATGCCATAGTTATTGTCTTAGATCCAATGTTAGCTACTGGAGGAAGTGCTTTAGCTACGATTCAAAATATAAAACAGAGAGGGGCTAAAGAAATTCGCCTCGTAAGTGTTCTAGGGGCACCAGAAGGACTTGCTAAAATAGAAAAAGAGTGCCCAGATGTAACTCTATATCTTGGAGCTTTAGATGATGGGCTAAATGAACATGGCTATATTGTCCCTGGCCTTGGTGATGCTGGTGATCGATTATTTGGTACAGATATTTAATACATAATAAAAAGATCTTATACACATATAGGATCTTTTTTAGTATCTTAGAAACTTATAAATGAAATATAAAATAGTCGCATTTATACCAAAATAATTACTATATTCACCTAATTTTTGAACATATATATTTTATAGCACTTTGCATGACAAAAAGATAACAACATAGTAAGATTGATTTATGAAATAGTGTATGTAACTGCATAATTGATCAATACTATAGATGTAGATTATACGTTATGGAATATGGAGGAACAGTATGGATAAAAAAGATGATATACGAAAGGTAGTTATTGTTGGGACTGGTTTTGTTGGAATGTCCACTGCCTATTCGATGTTAAATACAGGAAGTGTTAATGAAATTGTATTAATTGATGTAGATAAAGATAAAACGATTGGGGAAGCGATGGATTTGAGCCATGGGTTGCCTTATGCACAAAATAGAATGCGAGTTAAAGCTGGTGAATATAGTGATTGTAAGGATGCTAGTGTTATTGTTATCACGGCTGGAGCAGCGCAAAAGCCAGGGCAAACAAGGTTAGAATTAACAGCAGTAAATACAAAGATAATGAAATCAATTGTGGAACAAATTATGGCGAGTGGTTTCAATGGAGTACTTGTTATCGCCAGCAATCCTGTTGATTTAATGGCTTATGTTGCTTATAAGGTATCTGGTTTACCATCAAATCAAGTCATTGGATCGGGAACTTTATTAGATACCGCTCGTTTACGATACTTGATTAGTGAATATCTAGGTGTAGCATCAACCAATGTTCATGCCTATATGTTAGGAGAACATGGGGATTCTTCATTCGTGCCATGGGCAAATACTTACATTGGCTCAAAAAATCTAATGGAATATATGGTCGATCACCATAAAAATATGGATCACCTTCATGAAATATATATTGAGGTGCAACAAGCAGCCTATGAAATTATAGCTCGTAAGAAGGCAACCTACTATGGTATTGGGTTATCTCTAAATCGCCTTGTTAAAGCTATATTAAACCATGAAGATGCCATACATACGGTTTCTGTATATCAACAAGGAGAATATCAACAAAAGGACTTATACATAGGAGTTCCTGCTATTATTAACAGCGAAGGAATAAAGGAAATCATCCATCTACGTTTAAATCATAATGATCAAGAGAAGTTTAATCATAGTTGTGCCACGTTAAAAGAAATTATTGATAAGGAAATTGATCCTATATTAAATCAAAAAAACAAGGATTAAGTTCCTTGTTTTTTTTAATATAATCGACGGGCATTATAATATGCATTTTGCCAATAGCGATCCGTAATGCTAACAACAGAGACAGGAATATTAAAGGTAGGTGCATGAACCATTTTTCCGCCACCAATATAAATACCAATATGACTGATTTTTTGAGGTTCTTTTTTATCAGTACGAAAGGTTATAACATCGCCAGGTGATAATTGTTGATAGCTTATTGCTCGTCCTGCTCCTGCGTATCCTGCTGCGGTTGTGCGCCCAATGCCTACCCCGGCCTGATTATGTGACCAAGCGACTAAACCGGAACAGTCAAAGGC
>CAKVJS010000030.1 GCA_934754755.1 uncultured Erysipelotrichales bacterium | reverse complement strand
CTTGCATACCGATTGGTACTGTAAAATCATGGATGTTAAACTGTGGCGGTTGTCGATTGACAACCGAAATCATAAGTGGATATACTTTATCCTGATATTTATAGGTCACTTTATATTTACCAACTTTATCGGTATTTAAGGATGAACTATCGATCACGACTTTTTCTTTATGACCATCCCTTACATATTTTATTAAATTTCTTAGATTGACTTTATCATGGATTTCAACTTCTAGTTTATTCGATGTAAAGACAACTTCCTCTTTTCCTGTGGCTAGCCACCACCATAGTAATCCAAAGGCCAAAAGTAATACTGCACTAAGGATTCCTATTTGTGCCTTTTTCCCCAATTTTCTTATATCCATATAGTCATTTTCCCCCTGCAATATCTCATTTATATTATATATTTTAATACGGATATTTACAATATATTTTTAGGAATTGTATACACTAATTATTTACAGCATGGTGGGGGGAATAACTATAGTCATCGATACCCGCAAACGTATACCCTCGCTTTTGGTAATACCGAATAATAGACGGTAATGCTTCTACGGTTGTTTCCTTCCCAATGGAGTCGTGACATAATAAAACAATATTATTTGCCTTGGAAGAAGTTGAATTTTTAATAATGTCCGAGGAAGGTATTGTTCCTTCTCCATCCCCACTACTTGCGTTCCAATCGTAAAATTGATAGCCGCGGGCCACTACATCCTTCACTAATTTTTTCATGATGCCAGGCCGATATCGTTTGGATATCGTATTAGAACTTCCTCCCGGGAATCGAATATACTTGGGTACATACCCAATTTGTTCTCGACACAAGTCCGATATACGATCTAAATCTTTATAGTATTGCGTCATGGATGCATATATTTCTGCATAGTCGTGTGTGTACGTATGCATACCAATTGTATGTCCTTGTTCATGGGCTTCACGGATTAAATGAAAGTAATCCGGATTGGTCCCCGTCACGAAAAATGTGGCTCGTGCATTAAAGCGATTCAAAATATCCAGTATCTTTTTGGTATTATACGATGGACCATCATCGAAGGTTAAAAAAACTACCTTTTCTTGCGTTTCTTTCGTTGTTCCTAGTTCCGGAGAATCAATAACCTCGACTTGTGCATTCATTTTTGTCGCATTACCGGCGCGGTCTCTGACGATATAAGTAATTTCATATTGGCCAGCTACATTAATATTTACCTTCTGTGTATCAACCGTAATCGTCGGTCGCGGATCATGACTATCATAATATTGAATTCCCTTCAGGTAATTAAACTTGGTATCACCCTTACGAATTGTCAACTTACCAACACCCGTAATAACCGGGGGATCAAGATCCTCGTTTAAGACATGTACAATCGAATTTTTTTCAAAGGTATTGCCCCGTATATCCTCGACAACAATAGTAACTCGAACGTCTCCCACCTTCGTAAAGTTATAATCTTCTTTGAATCGAATCGTATTAATATTCGTATCTTGCACCTTACTTACCAATTGAAAAGGAGAAACATGCATACCTGCATGAATCTCTATTTCCTTCACTTCAAATACGGGTTTAGTGACCTGAAAATCAAAATTTGATCGAATCACCCAACCACATAAAAAATAACAAATAACAATAATGATAACACTTTTTTTTGTAACTCGTTTTCTTTTCATTCTATCACCCTTATATTTCTACAGTAAAAGCGTATAGCTTTACAAAACCCCACAATTCCCTTATGATAGGATAACTTACAATAAGGAGTATGATATGGATTATACCGCAATATTTTATGCTATCCTGCATGAAACAAGCTTCTTTCACTATTACTTTTATAAAAAATATTTGCTTGATTTAAAGAATCAAATCGCGATTGAAATCCACAGCCTCGAAAAACAACACATACATCAATTTTTAGCGGATCATCCGATAGATATAGAAAATCCTCGTTATCCCTGCTTTATTACCGCTGATTATATTGTGATAAGTCCCTCAAAGAGTGACTATCAAATTGTCTTAAAGATCAATAAAGCCTTGGCCTATACCAACACAAAGGCCCAACCTCTACCGCATCCTTTTACGTCCCTACACCCATACAACAATCTTACGTGTATTCTCAAAAAGCCGATCCATCCCTACTCTCACGTATTATTTATTAATATCTTAACCAACCAATCCTTGGAAACCCCAGAGTGGAAAAAGCAAATATTAAAAATCATCCGAACCGTCTTTTGTCAAACTATTTGTTACTTTTATCAATGGGAATATCATCAATACTATATCCTGATCCAGGATGCCACAGAAATAGAGATTTATCAGTATTGTAAACAACTTAAAGTGCAGTTTAATAACTACTCTAAAATATATGTAATGCCTCGCTTTTTATTAATGGAATGCGATAATTTTTTAACCATCCAAGAGTCGCTAAATACAATTAAACAGTATTTCTTAACAGCGCCCTTTAATCCCTATTTATTGGTAACGAAAATTTCTACCCTCGATTCAATTCCCCCATCCTAAAAAAGGGAATAAAAAAACTATGATTTCTCATAGCCTGTATTCTTACTTTTCAATATCTTTACATAGAGTAATGCCGGCTTGTTGCATGATTTTCAATGCCATTGCATTATACAATGGCGCCGGGTGGAAATCATTGCCGGAATCATACGTATCCACACCATCAAGTGGAACGATGACGGAAATATCTAGATTTTGCGCATTTAACCAAGTTTTTAAGGTCAGAACAAATTGCATAACGCATATATCCGTGCAACACCCCATAACAATAATAGCATCGATACTGCCAGTCTTACATTTTATAAGATAATCCTTAATTTCATGAAATCCATTCGTGGAATTTTTATATATAATATGGGTAGGAGAGGCATAGGGACGTAAGCTTGCAACGATTTTAGTTTCTTCCGTATTCTCTATACAATGTTTAGGAAAACTCTTAAATTCAATAGCATCTTCCTTATGTGCATCAACAAAAAAATAAGCCTCATGCCCCTGTTCTTTATACAACTGTAATACCTTTTCGATAGCTGGAGTAATATCCATAATAGATGCATCCGCCATATTTCCTGCCTTACAAAAACCTTCAATCATATCAACAACGAATATATCAACTGCACCTAAAGTTTCTAAATGGAAACTTTCCTTATTTACTTGTATATCATCATCAATCCTGGCCATATCTACAACCCCCTTATAATTTACGTCGCAAAGCAGCTACTATATTTGGTGAGGCCTTACCAAAAATGGCACTCACTTTACCTTTTGATTGCACTACCCCGGTAGCCCCTAATTCCTTAATCATGGGCATCGAAACCTTGGTACTATCAACAATAATAAAGGTGACTTTCATCTGCGTTGCTTCCATACTCTTAATATTTTTAGCGCCACCCAAGCCAAGCAATAGACGATCTAAATCAATGGTTACTTTGTTGCTTAGTGCGGGTCCTTTGCGGTGACTTAAAAATTGTACTATGATAAACCACAACAAAAGAACAATAGCTATAACTATGATGCTTATCCCGATATAATTTGGCATTCGTTTCCCTCCTATTTTCTTTATTTAGTATACTACAATACTTCTGTCTTCGCTAAGTTTTTTACGATTTTATATACGCTCTGCGAAGACGCGAGATAAAGGACATCTCTCTAAATTCAATGAAGTGAATCTGTTTACTTGAAATGGAAACAGAGACTTTTGTAACATCCTGTAAAGTAAATGCTCGGTGATCGATACCTAAATATAAGGTATCTTGTTTTTGTTTATATACAAAGTGAATACATTGTGGTTTTCCTAAAATAAGTGGTGATCCTAGGGAGCGATATGCATTATGTTGGATGCCAGCAACCTCGGTTAATTGCATTAATGGGTTGCCAGGATATAATACCGCTCCCCCTAGTGATTTATTATAGGCGGTTGATCCCACTTGGGTTGATACACACATACCATTTCCACGAAACGTTTCCAAATGATCCTCATCTATATAAACATCCATCACTTGTGTCGCAAAACCATAGTCAACACGCACTTCATTAAGCGCGTGCAACACATCGATACCTTTGTTTTGATGAATAATTACATCTAATAAACATAAATCACTACTTCTATACGTACCGCCTTTAATACTAGCTACTAAAGTATCTACTTCTTCCTTTTGAAAATCAGTTAGAAACCCCAAGGTACCTGTATGAACCCCAACAAAATAACAAGGACAGTGCATATAATGATGCACCGAACGAAGCATTGTCCCATCACCACCAACACTAATCACTAATTCGGGCTGCTTTTCATCGTATGGCATGATCGGTAATAGCTGCTCTTGTATCGTTTTGGCAGTTTTTTGGGATATCCTATCTTCTTTTACAACCAAAGCGAACGATTTCATTACTATCACCTCCATATTCTTATTATATCGATTATTTATAAATGTGTACACCATTTTACTTTTCGTCTTGTTTATTATACACTTTAACAAAAGGAGGATACTGATGTCATCACAAATAGAGATAGAATACAAAATACTCATAACAAAAGATATATATCAATCCCTTTATGACCATCACCAATCAAAAATAATAGATACTTATACACAAGTTAATTATTATCTAACTCATCCACTATTCGATCAAAAAAAATATATGTTACGTATCCGCCATAAAAAAGAGCAGTATGAGCTTACTTTAAAGCAGCCCATGCAAGTGGGAAACTATGAAACCACAATCCCATTATCATCGCAAGAAGTAAAGGCCATTATGCAAAAGCAGCCTATAGACAATGCTATCTTTACGTATTTAAAAGGTCTATCAATTGTACCAAGTGATTTATGTACAAACCTTATCTTACGTACGCATCGCGTAGATATTGCCCACCGCTATGGTATCTTAAGTTTAGATAAAAATGAGTATTCTAATATCATCGATTATGAACTGGAATTCGAAGTCGATAATAAATGCAAGGGATACCATGCATTCCTACAGATAATAGCTCCCTATCACCTGTCATATAGTACAAACTGTCCAAGTAAATTACAAAGACTAAAAGCATCTCAAAATAAAAACTCTTTTTAGTCTCCGTTATTTTCTAAAAAAGAGTCTTTAAATTCTTGAATTATTTCATCACTAAAATGCGGGCATATATCATTACGACAAGTTAATTTTCGTAATTCTCGTGGGATGAATATGCGGATTTCCTCTGCATTATAACCAACTTGAAATCTTCTTTCATCAATCATAATGGGACGTTTTAAAATGGAGGGATTTTTTTGTATAAACTTAATTAAATCGTTCATGGTCATACTATCGATATCAATATTTTGTTCCTTAATAATTTTTGAGCGTTTTGATATAATATCGTCCGTCCCATTTTCACTACGCTCTAACAATTCTCTTAACTCTACCTCACGAATCAATGTAGAGAATATATTCTTTTCAACATATGGAATGTCATGCTCCTTTAGCCAAGTTTTTACTTTTCTACAAGAGGCACAACTCGGTGCAGTATAGATTCGAATCATACTATCTTCACTCCTTTTTTTACAGTAACATGGATGGATATATCCATAGAGAAACTATGAGTCTCGATCACCTTTATAACAATCCTATTATACATCATTTTCTATGTATTCCTATTATTTTTTTCCTTTTTCGTTTTCTTTTTTATTTCTATATACTATAATCTTACTATATTACAATTAAAAGATCGGAGATGAAATTATGAAACGAATGTTAAGCGGTATCAAACCATCAGGACGGGTAACCCTCGGAAACTATATCGGGGCGATTAAACCCTTTGTAGAGTATCAGGATACTTATGAATTATTTATATTTATTGCGAATTTACACTCATTAACTGTATTTCAAGAGCCCAAAACATTGCGGCAAGACACAAAAGATCTAATTGCCTTATATCTAGCTGCTGGATTAGACCCCAAAAAGGTAACTCTCTTTTTACAATCAGACGTTCTTGAGCACGCACAACTTGGATGGTATTTAGGGTGCATGGTATCCATGGGTGAACTATCAAGAATGACCCAATATAAAGATAAAAGTAAGAAGGAAACAAGTATTGGTGCAGGTTTATTTAACTATCCCTCTTTAATGAGTGCTGATATTTTAATGTATGATCCAGATTATGTACCAACTGGGGAAGATCAAAAACAACACGTAGAATTAGCGAGAAATCTTGCAGAACGTTTTAATCACCGGTATAGTGATACCTTCCATTTACCAGAGCCACTCATTCCTAAGGTCGGTGGACGGATCATGGATCTACAAAATCCAACACAGAAAATGTCTAAATCTTCCACTTCAGAAAAGGGATGTATTTATATTTTAGATCCGATAGCCATTTCTAAGAAAAAAATAATGTCTGCTATTACCGATAGTGATAACGCCATCTATTATGATCGAAAAAACAAACCAGGGTTATCAAATCTTTTAGAAATTTACTCCGTTTTAACCCATACATCAATAGAAACGATTGCAAAGCGTTACCAAAATCAAGGGTATGGAACATTTAAGAAAGATCTTGCGGATCTAGTTGGCCAAGAACTAGTACAAATCCAATCGCGCTACCAAGAGATTACAACGGGGAGCTATATAGCTGATATATTACAGGAAGGTGCACAAAAAGCAAGATACTTATCCCAAAAGAAATTACGTAAAGTAGAAAAGAAATTAGGGATTACTATTAAATAGTATTAGCTATCTATTTTTATTAATGAGTTGTATAATAATTCATGCAAAAAAGAATATCCTTTATCTAGTTTCTGTTTGAGAACTAGGTACAAGGCAACACCTTGTTCATTTTTAATTCCCAATTGATTGCATAGGTTCACAAACTCATTATAATTTTCAATATATAGCGTATCAATACTATCTACTACATATTGTTTTTTTAAACGCTCCTTACGGGTTAAACCAAATTCTTTAATCATTCCCTCATCGTACATAATATAACAAAACGTAGTGATCGGTTTTTCTTGACATAACTGATTAATTTGGTCACGACTTTTATACGATGTTAAACTTCGATATATGAGTTTACCTTTGGAATCGATTTCTACGATTACACAATACTTTGTATCACTGACTGCAAAAATTTGACTAAAGTACACATCATCTTTCATTTTAATACAGCCATAGACAAAGTCGTATAGTGTACGAGAGGTAACCCGATATACGGTAAGTTGTTCTATTACCTCTAAATCATCATGTTGGCACCACTCATATGGCTCCAACAACTCTTCATCTTCCTTAACCCAATTAACCATAATTTTTAACATGCAAGATCCTCCTTATTTATTCACTATATTCATACAGGGTAAATAAATGAACCTCGTTAAAATAATTCGTAGCACTTATAGTTAGTATCCACTAAAAAAAGAGGATTATACGCATATAAAGTAAAAGGATATAGCTTTTTGGCTATATCCTTTTACTTTATATGGAATTGACATTGGCTTCCTTTTGAAAGATGCGAATGCCTAATTTTAATATTTCTGTTGGTGTAATTTCAATGCTATATTTATGTAATAGTAAACAACAATTCTCTACACCAACTTGATACACAGCATCCATATGAAGCCAACAACAATTAGGATGGAGGCGACCAGCCGTTGGATATATTTGCATATTATTCCAAGACATAGCAGCTTTGTATCCTTTTTGTTTTATGGCCCCTTGACTTCTAAAATACTGTTGGATAGACATATCATATACCTCGACTTTATAACTCGTATACCCGACTAGGGTAGTTTTATTATGCAAGTCTATAATGTATAAGAGTGTGTCTTGTTCCTGGATTTTATTTTCCGGCAATAACCTCAACCTCTACTAAGGCACCTTTAGGTAATGCAGCTACTTCAAAGGCACTACGAGCTGGGAAAGTATCCGTAAAATAAGTAGCATAAATTTCATTCATGGCTGCAAAATCTTCTATGGCATTTAGAAATACAGTTGTTTTAACAACATCATTAAATGTTAATCCTTGACTTTCAAGTAATCCTTTAATATTTTCAAATGACTGTTTCGTCTGATTAGCAATACCTTCTGGCATTTCTCCTGTTTTTGGATCTATTGGTAACTGTCCTGAAAAGAAGAATAAATCTCCCACTTGTATTCCTTGGCTATATGGCCCAATCGCACCTGGTGCTTTATCTGTACAAACTATTTTTTTCATTTTTTTCACTCCTTTTTGTCTATTATAACAGGAAATATATTTTTTACAAAACGATTACACGATTTTATGATTTTATATTAATTTACATTTAATAATAATATATTATTATTAAATGTAGTTAATTATATTTTCATATATGTAAAATATATTTTATTTATTGTTATATATGTTTTATATAATTATTGGAATACATAATTATTTTAATTTGCCTATTTTACAGTCCAATTATTTTTTTATATACTCCCTGTAAGGAGGGTATTATAATGATAAATGAAGTTGTATTACTAGGTAAATTAGCCAATGAGCCGACCCTAAAGGAGACGAATAATGGTGCAAAAATTGCGATTGCTGTCTTAGAAATCGAAAAAGGGTTTAAAAATGGTATTGGTGTCATTGAATCAGACTATGTTAGTGTTATATTATGGCGTGGCATCGCGGAAGCATTAATAGATTGTAGTAAAAAAGGTAGCATCATCGGTATTAAGGGTAGATTACAATCCCGAACCTTTGAAACTTCGGAAAAACAACGAATTACAACAATGGAAGTAGTTGCTGAAAAAGTAAGTTTCTTAGATAAATACATAGATGGAAATAAAACATAAAAAATATAACAAATAAACAGAAGACCCTATGTCTTCTGTTTATTATTCTAAGCTGGTATAATAATGCATATATATACAAAAAGGATGTGATCACTATTAAAAATGCCTTAGTTTTAGCTGGTGGTGGCGCTAAAGGTGCCTATCAGGCAGGAAGTATAAAGGCTCTATATGAATTAGGATTCCAATTTGATATTGTTACCGGTACTTCTATTGGAGCTTTAAACGGCTTATTAGTCGTACAACAGGAACCAGAGACTTTATATAACCTTTGGTCAAATTTAACATTACAGGATGTCATTACGCACCCTATTTCTTTCGATGATTTTTCAATGGATTCTATATTGTCCCAAAAGAATCTAATCACCTCTTTTTTTAAGTCCTATATTAAACATAAGGGTGCGGATAATGCCCCGCTTATATCCTTGATCAATCAACACTTTAATAGTTATAGATTTCGCTCTAGTCCTATTGATTACGGCTTGGTAACCATACTATATCCTTCTTTAATTCCCCAGGAAATAACAAAAAAAGATATGAATCCTGATGAAGCCGTCGAATATGCGATTGCATCAGCTTCTTGTTTTCCGGCTTTTCCTGTCTATTATATCGAAAAACAAGGTTATATCGATGGTGGCTATTACGATAATCTACCTATTACCGCTGCTATCAACCTGGGAGCTGATGCTATTATAACGATAGAGTTACAAAATGGGCCAGTTCATGAATATTTCTTAGACCGTCCTTCTATCATCCGCATCAGACCGTATAATAATCTAGGTACTTTTTTTGATTTTAGTCGTGATGCCCTCGACCAGAGAATGACACTAGGCTACTTAGATACGTATAAAGTATTTCAAAAATATAAAGGTTATAAATATACCTTTACACTTTCTGAAATAAATTATCCACAACAAAATTACCTATATCAGAAGATTTTAGCACTAGAGGACTCTATGAATCACGTTTCTCCTAAAATAATATTAGATAATATGCAACCATTAACTGCTTATTTACTTTCCTTAACGCACAAAAAGGTATTAACATTAGAAGATTATACGATTGTATCTTTAGAAACCACATTAGATATCTATAAATATCCAGTAGCTACAATTTATAGTTATGACTCCGTTGTACAATCCTTACAACAAAAATTTTTAGATGAATATAACAGCTACGCCTTTACGAATAATGTTCGTGCTATTTCCC
>CAKVJS010000029.1 GCA_934754755.1 uncultured Erysipelotrichales bacterium | reverse complement strand
TACCTCTATATTCGACAATTATACTTTCATAAATGGTATAATAGTCCTATATGGGGGACTTTTATTATGATGACTAAAACAGATTCTAAACAACATGAAATAGTGGCTGTATTACTTGAGGATTTAGTACCGCAGGATCATATTTTACGTAAGATTGATCATGTACTGGATCTTCGATTTGTCTATGATTATGTAGAACATCTTTATAGTCGTACAGGAAGACCTAGTATCGATCCTGTCGTACTTATTAAATTAGCCTTTATTGATAAACTATTTGGTTATCATAGTATGCGTAGAACGCTGCAAGAAGCACAAGTAAATGTAGCTATTCGTTGGTATCTTGGTTATGGGATCGAAGAAAAATTACCACACTTCTCTGATTTTTCAAAAACCTATACTCGTAAATTCTCACAACGTATTGATATCAAGAACAAACAAGGGAAAATAGTTAGACAAGATACTATCTTTGCGGTTATTTTTGATCAAGTATTACAAATAGCTATGGATAAGAATTACTTACAACCACAACATGTATATATGGATTCTACCCATATCAAAGCCCATGCGAATAAAAAGAAAGTCTCTAGACATGTCGTTCAAGAGGAAAGAAAAGAATATCAAGACCAATTGGATGAAGAAATTGATAGAGCCTGTGCTATCCATGGCTATAATCAGCCTAAACCTATGGTATTAAAGGAAAAACAAGTACGATACAGTGAAAGAGATAAAGAGTGTGGGGTGTTTCAGAAGGGAGAACATGAAACACAACTAGCGTATCTAGCACAGACAGCCTGTGATATTCATGGTTTTGTATTGGAAGTAGATATAGATGCAGCGAATAAACATGATAGTAGTACTTTTCGAAAAACATATGAAAAGGTAGTTAACAAATATGGCGTAGCAAAGGAAAAAGGAATACGAAGTATTGGATTAGATGCCGGGTATAAGACTCCCGCGATAGCAAAACAAATATTAGAAGATGGAATTACACCGTTACTACCTTATACAAGACCAAAGGGAAAGAAATATAATGAAGAAGCAGCAACCAAAATGGGAAAACGGGAATTTACCTATGATAAGGTAAGTGATGTTTTTATATGCCCTAATAAAGAAGTACTAACACCTAGAGGAATACAAAGATCCACAGGTTACGTCTTATACCGAAGTGAAATAAAAAATTGTAGGAATTGTCCCATGAAGGAAAAGTGCTTATCCAAAAGTAGTAAAACAAAAAGTGTAGTAAGACACCTATGGCAATGGGCTTTAGAGGAGGTAGAATTAATACGGCATACAAGTTATCATAAACAGTATTATCCCATGCGAAGTAAAACGATAGAAAGAGTATTTGCGGACGCAAAGGAAAAACACGGAATGCGATTTACCAGGGTAAAGGGAAAACAAAAGGTTCTTGATGAGACAAGAATCATTTTCAGCATGATGAATATTAAAAAGATAGCCCAATGGGCATGTAAAAGCATATAGAAATATATGTAATTTTTTTATTTATGAGGGTAAAAAGAAAAAAAAGACTATCGAATCTAAACCAATGACAATTATATCATTGATTTGTCGACAGTCTGAAGCTATAACAAAGTATAGCCTCCTTATTACACCGATTTTGGTAGGATTCGTAACCCTAATTAGTTATATATCTTGTTTATCAAATTTCCTTACACTTGTCTAGATATAAGATAAGAGTTTAAACTCTATATATACTTTATGCTAAATGCATGTAAATCAATTCTTTTTCCCTATACTTCAACCACATCAATATTAACTAAAATAACATCTCCTAAAACACTAATAATACAGTCTACTGGTATCGTTACAACAGGAGGTGTTTTAAAGAACCATAATATTTTAAATAAGTAATTTCTTTCGACAACAATAGCTGCAATTTGACCGGTTACCCAATCGACCTCTAGATCCGTAACGAACCCAATTTTACAGCCATCATTGACATTAATAACATCCTTTGCCTGGAGTGCTAAAAAATTCATGTTATCACCCAGTACAATATATGTTTATTCTAGATATTTATGCAAATTTTGTAAAGCTTGCTTTTCTATTCTCGATATTTGCGCCTGTGACATAAATAGATCAGAAGCTATTTCCATTTGGGAACGTCCATAAAAATATCGATCATCGATTACCTTTTTTTCTCGTTCACTTAGCTTTTTCAAAGCATCCTGTAAATCGATAAAAATATGTAAATCTTTACGCTTTTCTTTTTCATCACTTACTTGATCCAACATCGTTAAAGCATGCCCATCATCATTGGAAATTTCCGCCTGTAAGGAGGCAATTACACTCGTTGATTGCAGGGCTTCAATAATCGTCGCCTGCTCCATTTGTAGTTCTTCACTTAATTCAGGGATCGTTGGTTCCCGCTGTTTATTTTGGATATACCTATCTTTTATTTGTAATATTTTATAAGCTGTATCCCGTATGGTTCGGGATATTTTTATTTGGCTATTATCCCGTAAATAACGCTTCATTTCACCAAGAATCAAAGGCACTGCATACGTAGAAAAACGCAAATTATAGGAAGTATTAAAATTTTCAATGGCTTTAATCAACCCAATAATGCCTACCTGAAATAAGTCTTCTATATTTTCTGTCCGCTGATAAAAACGTTTAGTCATCGATAGCACCAAACGCATGTTATCAATGACTATTTGTTCTTTTATTGATTGTTTTTTCGTAGCTTGATATTCGTCAATGTATGCTAATGTTTCTTCATGGCTCAACTTCTTTTGATCACTAGCCAATTTGTTTAGAACCATCTTATAATTTATCATAATTGCCTTCTTTCTTACTAAAGTTTTAGCAATTTTGATAAATTTATACATTATTCTTCTTTTATATCACTCTCGTTTAACTTACTTCGCAACTTCTTGATTATTTTTTTTTCTAATCGGGAAATATAGGACTGTGATATCCCCATAATTTTAGCGACATCTTTTTGCGTTAACTCATCGCAATTAGCCAACCCATATCGCAACATTAAAATTTCTCTTTCCCTATTTGACAATCTTTTTAAAGCTCCGTAAAACTTCTCTTTTTGATCACTTGACTCAATCTCTTGGGCAATAATATCATGATCCGTACCAATAATATCGGATAACAATAATTCATTACCATCATAGTCAATATTGAGCGGTTCATCTAAAGAAATTTCATATCGCAATTTATTATTTTTACGTAGAAACATTAGAATTTCATTTTCAATACAACGTGAAGCATACGTTGCTAGTTTTATATTTTTATCGATTTTAAAAGTATTAATTGCTTTAACCAAACCGATAGTACCAATGCTTATTAGATCCTCAATACCGCCATTTTGAATTGTATCATATCTTTTAGCAACATATACGACTAACCGTAAATTATGTTCAATCAAGAGATCCCTCGCTTCTTTATCACCTGCCACCAAACGTTCCAAAGCATGTCTTTCCTGCTCATTTTTTAAGGGTGGTGGTAAAACATCGTGTCTTCCAATATAATATAAGAATTTTCTTTTATACAACCACCTACGAATCCAGTTAAACACTAAAGAACACCTCCCATAATTTCTTTGTGCAATAAACAGTCATACTGCATCGTTTCAATCATTCCTACATAGATATTATGCAACTGTTGCCTATTTACTATACACTGTTCTACTTGGATAACATCGATCGTCACGTTAGCTATATTATCAATAGTAATCGTATCCAATGGGGTATATTCCATTATATCCTTACGTAAAAGTAGTAATGGAAAACCTTGATAATACACTTCATTTCCACTATCGAGGAACCCCTGTACGAAATACTGTTTATTCTTGTATTGGATAGAGACATCATACAACAAAGAGCCATGTACTACTTTTCGACGACAATACACAATAAACATGGTTTGTATTATAATAAAAAGGATCGCCATGACACAAAGAAGTATATCACTATAATGAATGGGCGTTATTAGAATTCCCTGATAAATAAATGCTTGACTAACTAACGATTGGATAAAATATAATAAGGAATAGTAAAGAATAATAAAGGTAGGATAGTATAGAAATACTTGTTTTTTAAATAGAATAAGAAACAATGCAAACCAACCTATTAGTAATATGTAATAAATCGTATCAAAATACAACATCACAATCGAATAATTCATTAGTATACTATATACTAAGACCTTTTTGTACGATAGTTGTATGTGTAATAGAATCGCCATACATTCAAAACAAATCATCAGTATCGCCAGATTTATAACATATACTAATTCAATATAAACATCCACTCCTACACCCCTTACTAATCATAAACGGATAGAGATACATATAATGTCGCATTACATACCAAATATAAATAACACCCATACAAAAAAAGTACCCCTATTGGTACTTTTTATATAATATGGATACAGCTAATGGATCTATATTTTTCGATTACGAATAAAAGTTGGTGGGAATTCTCCATCATCACTGTCATCGTCTTCAAATGCAGAAGATCTAAACTTCGCTGTTAAAGGTTCAACCTTTTCATCTGCCTTATGTATCTTAGAGGCGGCTAAATCTATATCTTCATCGCCCTCTTCAAAGCCAGTTGCAATGACGGTTACAATCACATCATCATCCAAGTTATCATTAATCGCAATTCCTAGATAGGTATTAATATCCTCCCCTACTTCTTGCGTTATCGTTTGTAAAGCAATATTGGCATCATACAAAGAAATATTAGGCCCACCTGTTACATTAATAATTGCATCTTTAGCACCAGCTACCGATACTTCTAATAAAGGAGAAGAGATCGCTCGTTTAGCAGCCTCTTTAGCCTTATCATCACCAGAAGACATCCCAATTCCAATAAGTGCATTTCCGCGATTTTTCATAACTGCTGAAACATCCGCAAAGTCGAGGTTAATAAAGGCTGGAATCGCAATTAAATCGGTAATTGTTTGTACTCCTTGACGTAGGACATTATCTGCCTCACGGAAGGCCTCTTGCATGGGTCGACCACCAATCAATTGTAATAATCGATCGTTGGATACAACAATAATAGAATCGATATTTTGACGCAGATCATCCAATCCTGACAATGCCTGTTTTTTTCGTTTAGCACCTTCAAAAGTAAAAGGTTTCGTAATAACGGCTACGGTTAAAGCCCCCATTTCACGGGCTACTTTCGCAAACACAGGAGCGGCCCCAGTTCCCGTTCCGCCACCCATTCCGGCTGCAATAAACACCATATCTGCACCTTCTAAAGCTGCTCTAATCTCTGTTTCCGATTCTAAGGCTGCTTTTTTTCCGATTTCCGGATCACCTCCGGCACCTAATCCTTTTGTTAATTCACCACCTAAGATAAGCTTATTTTCAACTGGTGAACGACGTAATACTTGTACGTCTGTATTGGCAACATAGAATTCTACTCCTTGTACACCTTCTTCTACCATTCGATTGACGGCATTGTTTCCGCCACCGCCTACTCCAATGACTTTTATCTTAGCTACTTGTTCGAAATCAAATTCTGCATCCATATACATTACCCTCACTTTTTATATTAATCTTCATTAAAAATCGAATCAAAGAAATGATTGATCTTTTTACCAGTACTTGGCTTTTTCTTATTACTTACCTTTGTTAGACCCTTTAATCGCACTGCCATAGTGGCCTGTTCGTTTGGCAACACTAAAGATGGCTCATACGTATTTAGAATAGTCGCTCGCTCTCGTAAATAATAGATCATTCCAATCGCGGATACCAGAGCCATATCCCTCGCCCCAATGGTATCGGGACGATACATGCGCACGGGTGCTTTTAACGCCTCTTCCGCAATGGCATCCAACATAGCCAGTTCGCCACCACCACCGACGATTAAAATCTCATATGTATTAGCGTGATCCATAATGCTTATTTTATCTTGTATTTTACTCATTACATCGAGCGTTGTTTCTTGTAGTAACAAACCTAAATCATGTTGCGTAAATTCCTTGCGCTTTCCATCCGGTAAAGTCGTTGTATGGATAATATCTTCTTGTCCTAAGCTACTATCTAAGGAACCGTATTTAATCTTGTACATTTCTGCTTGATCCATTGATATTTGCATATTTCTAGCTATATTCCTTGTGAAATCATAGCCACCTACCGGACATACGGTTAAATACTTTAAATAGCCATCCTTATAAAAGGAGATGGTTGATGTTTTATAACCAATATCAATGAGTAAGGCTCCTTCTTGTAGGTAAGCAGCATCGAAGGCTTCCTTAGCACAAGCAAAAGCATTGATACTAATATCTAAGATGCCAAGTCCCGCCTCTTCCACAACCTTAATATACGGATATAACACTTTTTTATGGGCGGTAATCAGCAAAGAATCAACAATTAGGTTCCTTGATCGTACCCCCAGTGGTGCCTCTTTCGTAGCACCATTATCGCTATGGTATTTAACAGGTATAACCGATACAATTTCCTCTTCTTTAGGTTTATCAAAGCGAGTCGATAAACGCATTACGCGAACAATATCTTCCCGTGTAATTTTGGAACCATTCTCACCCAAACTAATACTACTATCACTTTGATATAGTTTTGTTTGTAAAGCCGGGATCGTAAGTCCTACGGTATGTATTTTCGTTTGTAAGGCTTCCTCGGCCTCTTCGATGAGTTGTTTAATATCCTTTATAACAGCCGGAGTATCTTCAATGACCCCTTTTTTAACCCCATGGCTGGGGATTTTTTTGGCATATAAAATATTTATATTGGCACTAAGTGATTCCCCGATTAATAATTTTATGGTAGCACTACCAATATCCAGGATAGCATATATATCTTTCATTGCCGATCTCCTTTGTTAAATACTACTTTTATAATAGCATAAAGGACACTCCACTGTCTACAACACTTTTATTTATAATAAAAGGCAGATAGCTCTTTAACAATGCTACTTGCCCAGTCGTTTAATTATGTATATATACCTTATCATTACCTACAAAATCATAGTATCTTCCATCGGGTGCATCTCGAATCACCTGGCTATATCGATTCCCCGATAATTGCCTAGCCATCCCCTCTTGTCGTACATATAAAACTTTTCCATCATTCATATTAAATTGCAATCGTGTCGCATCCCCTTTGGTTGGTGCATAAATAATATCGGATACTTGATTACGGACCTGTGAAGGGATCTTAACAAATTCCCGACCAAAAGTCCTAAGTTGCTCTTCACCCATTTGAAATACTTGTGGACTTCTTTCTACACTTGTTTCATCGTAGTGTTCTGGTTTACTGATATCTCCTTTATCATCGATAATATATAGTATATTTCCCATGCGTGTATAACCAACAACACTTGTTTCTTGCACCGTAATTAGTATTGTATTTAACCCTTTACGCACGACTGTATTGGAGGCAATTCCAGACATTCTATTAATTTTACGTTGCATCGAGGAAGTTCGATGCAATAGAGATATACTTTTATGTTCCTGAATCCCGATTTGTTTTTTTATCGTTGCCGTGTCTACCCTGTCATTTCCCGTAATCATAATCGATTGAATACGACTTATATCACTTACAAAAAAAGCAGCAACAGCACAAACAATAAGTAAGAATATAGCTCGTTTTCGAACTTTTCTTCTACGCCTGCGACGACGGGCTTGTAAAACTTCCTGGACTTGACTTTGATCATGTTCATTATAGACGTACTTAGTCACTACACTACTCCCAATTCACAAAACGGATTTCCTGATGCAGTGAAATACCGCATGTACGATATACTGTATCTTGTATATGTTGAATCATATCATAAATATCTTGTGCCCGTGCCTGTCCAGTATTGATAATAAAATTAGAATGTTTTGGTGATATTTGTGCTCCACCAATTTGATATCCACGCAACCCTGCTTCATCAATGCATTGCCATGCAGATTTTCCTTCTGGATTACGGAATACACTGCCTGCACTAGGAAAATCCCAAGGTTGGGTTGCCATACGTCGCTCTTTACGCCTTTCAATCACTTCCTTAATACTTTGTGCGGATTCGCATTGCAAGGTAAAGGTAGCACCTAATACAATCCAATCGGGATGAACTTGTAAAATGGAATGGCGATAGGAAAATTGCATATCTTTTTTAGATAAAACCTTTACAGCTAACGTTTCATCTAAAATAGTGACATCTTCTACAACGGCAGCTACATCACTATTATAAGCGCCGGCATTCATATACATGCCACCACCAATCGTGCCCGGTATCCCACTCATAAAGGAAAGACCAGAAAGGCCTGCCTTAGCCGTTTCATAGGCTAATTGAATCATTGAAACACCGGCTTGACAAAATACTTTGGTTCCTTCTATCTCATAAGATTGAAAGTTTTCCTGCAACGATAAAATAATTCCCTCATACGGCTGATCAGAAAATAATACATTCGATCCTTTACCAATGACCATATGTTGAATCATATGATCCTGACAATAGCGTAAAATTGTTATTAATGCTTGTTGGTCTTTGACTTTTATATATAATTTGGCTAAGCCACCAACTTTAAAGGTTGTATGTTTAGCCATCGGTTCTTTTTCTAAAATAGCCCCTACTTGTAATTGACCTAACTCTTCTTTAATTCTTGTAAAGTCCATTATCTTACGCTCCTAACATTCGTTTTATCAACGCATATATATCCGATAATGCATTTGGTTTACTAATGAGTTTAGCCTGCTTTTTCATACTCTCTATCATTAGATCGTTGGTAATCATGTCATCAATGGTATCCACAAAGGAAGTGGCTTCCAGTTCCTTTTCTAAAATCATCAGCGCTGCTTGTTGATCGACTAATTCCCTTGCATTATATTCCTGATGATTACCCGCTACATGGGGACTTGGTATTAAAATAGAAGGTAATCCCATGGCGGTTATTTCTGCAATTGTCGATGCGCCAGCACGAGAAACCATTATATCGGTATGTGCCATAACCGATAACATATCATCAATATATGGCACTAGGTATACATTACCTCTTTTGCCACCAAGTAATTCTTGCATCGTTTCATAATGTTCTTTTCCTGTTACATATAAAGTTTGGTATGGTTTATTCGCTAATAATTGTATGGCCTCTAGCATTTTTTGATTGATCGTTTCCGACCCTAGGCTACCCATAACAATAACCACTAATTTTTTATTTTTATCGAGGGGATATTTTTCATATATATCTTTTGCCCTTTGTTTAAAGGCTATGCTGGCGCGTGGGTTACCATATAAATACGTCTTGTCCTTGGGAAAGTTTTGTAATGCCTTTTGATAACAACACACAATCGCATCCACTCGCTTGATCAACATTCGGTTGGTTAAACCAATCAATGAATTTTGTTCATGGATCAATGTCTTAATCCCTTGTAAATGGGCTGCTTCAATGGCACTCGCACTCGGATAGCCACCAAATCCGATAACCATATCCGGCTTCCATTTTTTTATGATCACATACGCCTTAAGCACGGAGGTTACAAAAATACATCCAGACAATCCTTTTTGCAGCAAATTGCCACTCATCCCTTTTACATATAATCCCTTATAGGCATATCCTAATTTAGGTACTAACGAGGCTTCCATCCGATTTGTTGTCCCAATAAAAAGAATTTCTACGTCAGGGTCCTCTTGTTTCATATATTGAGCCAATGCTAAGGCTGGATACACATGACCCCCGGTTCCCCCTGTTGCAATGATAAAACGCATTTTAAATCACACCCCTATATACACACCGATACGATGATATTTACTTTTTACATTACTATAAGTATAAGTAAGTGTAACATACGTCCCCTTTTTTAGCAAATTCAATTCTTGTTTTTCCATAATGCTAGCTGGATTTTGTAATGTTTAATATAATACCAAATGATATCAAGGTTATCGTTAAAGAAGTTCCCCCATACGACATAAGGGGTAAGGTAACACCGGTAACCGGGAAGAGTCCAACAACAACTCCGAGATTAATGAGGGTTTGAATACCCACTAAGGCAATAATTCCAACCATTAAGAAACAACCAAATATATCTTTGCATCGACTCGCTATTTTAAGTACGTAATAAATTAAATAGCCATATAAGAGAATTAGT
>CAKVJS010000028.1 GCA_934754755.1 uncultured Erysipelotrichales bacterium | reverse complement strand
CAACGTCCTCTTTAGAGAAATCGGTATTTAATAAGAAGGATCCACCTTCTTTAAGGTTCTTTAACATATCATACTTTAAAACGTAATTATCTAACGAACAAGAAATGAAGTCCGCATTGTTTACATAATACGTTGCCTTAATAGGCGAATTCCCAAAACGTAGGTTACTCCGAGTCGCTCCTCCGGCCTTTTTAGAATCATATGCAAAGTAAGCTTGTGAATATAGATCTGTATTATCTCCAATAATCTTGATCGAAGACTTATTCGCCGATACAGTTCCGTCGGATCCTAGTCCATAAAATAAACAAGCTGTATAATCAGCATCTACTTTAAAGTCCATATCTTCTGTTAAAGATAAATGGGTAACATCATCATGGATACCAATAGTAAATGGTGTTTGTGGTTGTTCTTTTGATAAATTTTCATAAATAGCTTTAATTTGTCCTGGTGTTGTATCCTTGCTTCCCATACCATAACGACCACCGATGATCGTCTTGACATGATCTACATCTTTTAAGACACTAACAACATCTAAGTATAATGGTTCGCCAGTAGCACCCATTTCCTTAGTACGATCTAAAACAGCTACTTTTGTTACTGTCTTAGGTAATACATCTAATATATATTTAGCGGAGAAAGGCCGATATAAATGTACCTTTATTAGTCCTACTTTTTCTCCCTCTTTACGCATAGAATCAATCGTTTCAATAATCGTTTCGGTAACCGATCCCATCGCAATAATAATACGCGTTGCATCAGGATCCCCATAGTACGTAAAAGGTGCATACTCTCTACCTGTAATCGCAGAAATCTTTTTCATATAATCAACAACAATTTCTACTACGGCATCATAGTGTTTATTTTGTGCTTCTCGCCCTTGGAAGTAAATGTCATCATTTTCAGCTCCCCCACGTTCAATTGGGTTCGTATGTGGATTTAATGCATGCTTCTTAAAGCGTTGTAATGCTTCTTTGTCTAATAAGGAATCTAAAACTTCGTATCCTAAGACTTCTACTTTTTGAATTTCATGAGATGTTCTAAATCCATCAAAGAAATGAATCATTGGCACGGATGCCTTAATGGCAGTTAAGTGAGCGATTCCACTTAAATCCATGACTTCCTGTACAGAATGTGAACAAAGCATTGGAGCCCCTACTTGGCGGCATGCGTAAACATCCTGATGGTCACCAAAAATATTTAACGAGCGAGTCGCTAAAGCACGTGCTGATACGTGAAATACACCAGGTAATAATTCCCCTTGTATTTTATATAAGTTTGGTAACATTAAAAGTAATCCTTGTGATGCAGTAAATGTGGTAGCTAGTGTTCCTCCCTGCAGTGCACCATGCACCGCACCAGCTGCCCCAGCTTCTGATTGCATTTCCACAACATCCACTGGTGATCCAAATAGATTTTTCTTCCCTTGGGCTGCCCATGCTTCCGCATTTTCGGCCATTGGTGAAGATGGGGTAATTGGATAAATACTAGCAACTTCTGTAAAAGCATAGGCTACATGAGCAGCTGCTGTGTTTCCATCCATCGATAAAAACTTCTTAGTCATTTTATAATATTCCTCCTTACATCCATTCACATTATACTACTTACAAATTCTATTTACCAGTCAAAAAGCCTGTAAAGTACTATGTCTACATAGTATAATTCACCTTTCTATGTAAGGGTTTATATAATGTTTTTATTTTACTATACTACCTTCTTAGTAAAATATGGACAAAAAAAGCTAAATCATATGATTTAACTTTATCTTCTAGCTACGTAATAAGCAAAAACAGCACCGGCTAACAGAAGGATACAATCCAATGGACTACTAAAAATAATACTTATATAAAACCATACTATCGTAAGGTTACTGTTCATAAAGCCAATACTACTCATATAATAGCCGATCATCCCCACTACTGTACCAATACTATAGGCTAAAACAGCCACTATAGCCAGTTTTATATTTCCTGTATGGGTCATTCTCTGACTCGCCAAACCTACTAAATAACCAATCAATATATCAAAGAAGACACTGGATACATGGGTCATGGAAACCCACCAGACCATGATAAAGCCACCCAATACAGCAATACCAAATTCTATAATAAACATCTTTACATACATTAGGGGTGTAATATACTCACTATTATTTTGACGAAAGTAAGATTGCGCTTCCTTGCGCTGTTTTCTTTCCTCCCAATCGTCTTTAAATCCCATACTATTTTTTCCTTTCTATTAGAGATATCATATATTCTTCTACTTTATCATGCAAATCGGGATGATCTAAAGCAAAGTCAATGGTCGCTTTAATAAAACCAAATTTATCACCAACATCATACCGTATCCCTTCAAAATCATATGCATACACAGCTTGGATATCCAACAAGCGATCAATGGCATCGGTAAGTTGGATTTCTCCACCCGCTCCTTTTTCTTGACTCTCTAATAACTCGAAAACCTTTGGTGTCAAAACATAGCGTCCTAATACGGCTAACTGACTTGGTGTTTCTTCAATATTAGGTTTTTCAATCATATCGTCAAGTTTTACAAGTCTGCCATCTGACATATTTTTAACCGGTGAAACAATACCATACTTACTTACATCTGCAAGGGGGACCGTTTGTACACCTACCACGGAGGCTTGGGTTGCATAATAGGCATCAATAATTTGTTGTAAAGCTGGTCTACCTTGTTTATTAACTACCACATCATCACCTAATAATACCGCAAAAGGTTCATCACCAATAAAGGATTTAGCACAGAGCACCGCATGCCCCAATCCTTTTGGTTCCTTTTGACGAATATAATATATATTGGCCATATTAGCGATACCTTCAATCATTTTAACTTCTTCCATTTTCCCTGATTCACGCAATCTTGCTTCTAATTCATAGGATTTATCAAAGTGATTTTCAATAGCGTGTTTATTTGCATTCGTAATAATCAAAATTTCTTCAATACCGCTATCCACAGCTTCCTGGATAATATATTGAATCGTTGGTGTATCTACAATGGGTAACATTTCTTTCGCCAATGCTTTTGTTGCAGGTAGGAACCGTGTCCCTAAGCCAGCCGCAGGAATAATTGCTTTTTTTACTTTCATTTCTTATATTCTCCTTTATTTTATGAGTTTTACACTACCAAGATGTTAATGGTCTACATTTGATCATGACATACATAGCCGTTATTCCACCAATCATTCCCGCTACATGCCCCACTAACGATATAGAAGGAACGAGTAAAGAAATAACCAACATTAAGAGTAAACTAGGATATATTTGTTTAAAAACTTGCATATAATGGCCCCGATACTCGAAAGCCAGCACTAACATAGCGCCGACAAGTCCAAAGATGACGCCACTTAGCCCTGCCATAATGGTATCGCCTAATAGCCCCCACTGATACAACAAACATGGAATGCCCGTTGTAGCAAGCGAGGAAATAAGAATCAAAAAAATATATCGTTTTGTTGCGAGTAACTGTTCCAAACGCATTTTCGTCGCTACTACATAGATGGAATAACAATTACAAAGGATATGTAGGATATCAAAATGAATGAAATTAGCACTAAAAAGTCGGTACCATTGGTGGTATTTGATAACAAGTGGTGGATATAATCCCCCTGCCAACAATGCTTCATAAGCATTCAACCCATCACCAAATTTCACGAGATTGAACCCATATACGCCTAAACAAATCAAAATTATGATAAAAGTAACCGGTGATTTTTTATAGCATTCCTTCATTGTTATCTCCTATTTTTATATATCTACCTTTATTATACACGTAAAAGAGACTAAGGTAAATCCAATCCAAGATCGAAAAAGAAAATATCCAAAGCACTTATCCTTAATTGTTCGCCTCAAACATAAAAAAACCGGCATGAGCCGGTTCATCTTACTTATCTAAAATTAGCACACTGTCGCTTAAATGTTCCACCAACATTTCTTCCGCAGAGGCTTGTGCAGCAGCTAAACGCGCAACCAACACTCGATATGGTGAACAAGAAACATACGTTAATCCCGCGCGGTGAAAAAATTTGATCGATTCCGGATCACCACCATGTTCTCCACAAACACCAATTTTTAAATCTGATTTTATAGATCTTCCTTTTTTTACTGCCTGTTTCACCAATTGGCCTACACCTTGTTGATCTAGCGAGACAAAAGGATCGATTGGTAAAATATTATTTCTTGTATAATCGCCAATAAATCCAGCAATATCATCGCGAGAAAAACCAAAGGTCATTTGGGTTAAATCATTCGTACCAAACGAGAAAAATTCAGCATGTTTTGCGATACTATCAGCTACTAGGGTAGCACGAGGGGTTTCAATCATTGTTCCAATCTTATATTGTATGTTTGATTGCTTTTCTTTCTTTATTTGTTCGATCATTTTTGTAATATTTGACTTTACAAATACCATTTCTGCTTCTGTACCAATTAAAGGTAACATAATTTCAGGAACAATCGTAATACAAAGCTCTTCTTCGATCTCAATAGCTGCATCAATAATTGCCCGAACTTGCATATTATAAATCTCGGGATAAGTAATGGCCAAACGTGACCCACGATGTCCTAACATAGGATTGGCTTCCTGTAAAGAAGCGCCCTTCGCCTTAACTGCCTCCATACTTTTTCCTAACTTGTTTGCGACAACTTGATATTCTTCATCGGTATGAGGCAAGAATTCATGCAAAGGAGGATCCAGCAGACGAATCGTCACTGGTAAACTTGCCATCGTACGATAAATATCTTTAAAGTCTTCTAGCTGGAAATCATATAAACAGTCGAGTGCTTTTTGCCTTTCTTCTAATGTATCGGATAGAATCATTTGTCTTACATAGGCAATGCGATCGTTTTGAAAGAACATATGCTCCGTACGGCACAACCCAATTCCCTCAGCACCAAATTTCATCGCTACCTGTGCATCTTTTGGTGTATCAGCATTGGCTCGCACTTCCAATTTTTTCACTTCGTCAGCCCATTCCATCATGGTCGCAAAGTCACCTGTTAAAGCAGAATCCTCGACTTCTAATATACCCGTATAGACATTACCCGTTGTACCATCAAAGGAAAGTTCCGTTCCCTCTGGATACGTTGTACCATCAATGGTAAATGTTTTATTATCATAATCAATATGTAAATCCTTAGCTCCAACAATGCAACATTTTCCCATACCTCTAGCAACTACTGCTGCATGGGAAGTCATACCACCAGTAGAAGTTAGGATTCCATTACAATCGACCATTCCTTGGATATCTTCCGGAGATGTTTCATGTCGTACTAAAACAACGTTTTCCCCAGCTATTTTTTGTTCATGTACTTTTTGTGCGCTCATATAGACCTTACCAGATCCAGCTCCGGGAGAAGCTGGTAATCCTTTAAGAACAGGCGAAGCATTACGCAAAGCTTGCGCTGTAAAATTAGGGTATAGTAGTTGCGAGACTTGATCTGCTTCTAGGCGGGTTAAAGCTGTTAGTTTATTAATCAATCCCTCTTCTACTAAATCAACGGCAATTTTAAGAGCAGCCTTACCTGTTCGTTTACCATTTCTCGTTTGTAAGATATATAAAGTACCATGCTCTACGGTAAATTCACAGTCCTGCATATCGCGATAATGTCTTTCTAGTCCCTTTACGATGGTAACTAATTGTTCATAAATAGCTGGCATATCTTGTTCTAAGGCAGCTATTTTTTGTGGCGTGCGAATACCTGCTACGACATCCTCTCCTTGGGCATTAATTAAATATTCACCATAAATATGATTGTCCCCAGTTGCTGCATTTCTAGTGAATAATACACCGGTACCGGAGTCTTCTCCCATATTACCAAAAACCATTTGTTGGATATTTACGGCGGTTCCTAAGGTGTGGGAGATATTATTAATATTTCGATAGATGGTTGCTCGCTCATTATTCCAAGATTGGAATACCGCAATGATAGCCCCCATCAGTTGTTCTTTGGGCTCTTGCGGGAAATGGGTATGCATAGATTCTCTAAATATGTTTTTATAGCTTGGGATGACAGTCGTTTCGAAATCTTCGGTTGTAATGTCAAGGTCACTTTGATATCCTTTTACCTCTTTAATAGCCCGTAAAACAGCTTCAAATTTTTCCTTATCAATTTCACAAACGACATCACTATACATTTGAATAAAACGGCGGTAACTATCAAAGGCAAAACGTCGATTATTTGTTTTTTTAGCTAGTACTTCCACCGTTTTATCATTCAAACCTAAGTTCAAAACAGTGTCCATCATACCAGGCATGGAAAATTTAGCCCCGGAACGCACGGATACTAACAATGGATTTTCTTCATCACCTAATTTTTTTTTGGTTAATTGTTCTAACTTTACTAAACAATCATCAATTTGTTGTTGCATACTATCGTTGATGGTATTACCATCTTGATAATATTCATTACAAGCTTGTGTTGTTACTGTAAAACCTTGTGGTACGGGTAAACCAAGATTAACCATAGCTGCCAAATTGGCTCCCTTTCCCCCAAGTAGATCACGCATTGTTTCATTACCTTCACTAAACATATATACATACTTTTTCATTTATAACTAACCCCCTTTGTATATAGTATCCATTATAATCCTGTAACCCATTTCATTCAATAGTTTTTGAAAATAAAAAAAAGAATATAGCTATGTATATTCTTTGTTCCTAATATTTCGCTAGTTCTACGCGGATTTTGCGGCGATTAAAGCTCTTATTTTGGCATTTTTTTAATACCGATTGACTACTTTTAGCGTTTATGTCGATATATGTCACACTTTCTCGAATCGCAATGTTTCCAATATCATTGCCTCGGATACCAGCATTTTTCGTAATGAATTCCAGAATCTGTGGTACTCGAATTTTATCTTTACGTCCTACATTTAAAGAAATTTTCGTATAATTGCCGTTGTTCGTTCTTCGATTATTCGTAAGGGCAATGCTATCCTTTTCATAAGAGAAACCTAACATATTTTCATATTGCAAGGCAAACAGAGCAGCTGTGAAGTCGACCACTTGCGCTTCATCCATATCTTGAACAAATTGTTTAAATCGTTTATGTTTTCCCGTCGCTACGGTATCTTCAATCGTTTGCGTTAACATTTCTAATTTTGCTTTTTCAATTGATTTTAACGTTGGAATTTCTGCCTTTTTGATCGTTGATTTCGTCACTCTTTCAATTTGGCGTAACATTCCTCTTTCTTTTGGTGTAATAATGGAATAAGCTAGTCCTTCTTTATTAGCCCGTCCTGTTCGACCAATACGGTGAATATACGATTCAATATCTTGTGGTAATTCATAGTTAATAACATGCGTTACATTTTCTACATCTATACCTCTAGCAGCTACATCGGTCGCAATTAAAAAGTGTACTTTTCCTTCCTTAAAACGACGCAATGTTCTTGTTCGGTGATTTTGACTTAAATCCCCATGCATAGCCTCTACAAAGTATCCAGCTTGTTGCAATTTAACGGTAATTTCATCAACTGTTCTCTTTGTTTTACAGAAAATAATTCCCGTTGTTATATTTGATACATCTAAAATACGACATAGTGTTTCAAAGTGATTGGCCATTGTTGTTTCATAATAATATTGTTTAACAGACGTAGCCGTTTTTGTTTTTGATACAATCGCAATATGTTCATAATCACTTTTCATATACTTAACTGCGATATCTTTGATTGGTTTTGGCATCGTTGCAGAAAATAATATAATCTGTCTTTGTGGGTGTAATCTATGTAAGACAAACTCAATATCTTCAATAAATCCCATATTTAACATTTCATCTGCTTCATCTAATACGATATAGCGGGCATCATCTAAAACCAATACATCTCTTCGCATTAAATCACAAACTCTACCTGGCGTACCAATAATAATATCACAGCCTCTTTTTATTTCACGAATTTGCGTACCAATTTCACTTCCACCATACACACATACTAATCGACTACCATTATATTTTCCTACTCGACGTAATTCTTCATATATTTGCATCGCTAATTCCCTAGTAGGGGATATAATAACAGCTTGCGGATTTTTGTTTTTACTTGGAGTAATATTTGTTAATAATCCCCCACCAAAAGCCAATGTTTTACCAGTTCCCGTTTGCGCTTGTCCAATCATATCCTTGCCTTCTAATAGCACGGGAATCGCTTCTTCTTGTATTTTTGAAGGTGTTGTAAACCCCATATCCTTAATTGCTTCTAAAACCTCATTACTTAAACCTAATGTTTCAAATTTATTATCCATTCTTTCAACCTTTCTAAAACTTGTTTGAGTATATCATATAATTGATGGATTGACAATGATATTGACTGCACTATCTGTGTAAAATACAAAAAAAGGAGTTACTATTCTCCCCTTTGTAATGAATACGATACTAATAACAATGATTCCTTGCTTCCCCTGCTTTATATGCTTGTATATTTAAAACTAATTCCTGTACAATTCGCTCTCTCGCTTCTTTCGTTGCCCAAGCTATATGCGGGCTCATTCTTAATTTATCAGCTGGTACTTGTAGTAATGGACTTTCCTTTTCCAAGGGTTCTTGACTAAACACATCAAGTCCCGCGCCAGCGATTTGATCTTCCATTAATGCCTTGGCTAAGGAAGCTTCATGAATAATTTTACCGCGTCCTACATTAATGATATAGGCACTCTTTTTCATTTTAACAAACTGCTTTGTAGTAAATAGATTTTCCGTTTGTTCGTTTAATGGTGCATGAATACTAATAATATCACTCGTCGTAAGCAAAGTATCAAAGTCAACACATGGATATGGCTGCTGCTTATTTTTACCACTTGTAGAGAAGTATTGTACATGAGCGCCAAAGGCAGTTGCAATATTAGCAACCTTTTGTCCGATCGCACCCATTCCAACAATACCCCAACGCTTATCCGATAATTCATAAAAAGTATTTTCAAAATGGGTAAATAGTGGATTAGCACTATAGGCTCCAGAAGTAATATAGGAATGATAGTACGTATTTTTATCAAATAAATCCAACAATAAGGCAAAGGTATGTTGCGCCACACCATTCGTTGCATAGCCACTAATATTACATACGGTTATATTATGTTGTTTACAATATGCGATATCAATATTATTATATCCCGTTGCACACTCGCAAATCAAAGAAACCCTTTTTGCATGTTCAAGTTCCCTTTTACCTAACGATTTTTTATTCGTAATTACAATGGTCGCCTCTTGAATCGCATTTGCAATATCTTCTATTTTGCAATCGGGAATAACGGTAAGGTTACCGAAGGTTTCTAAAGGCTTAATATTGATATCTGCACCAAGTGTATTCGCATCTAAAAAGACTATATTTTCTTGTTGTTTCATACTTTCCCCTAAAATTTTAAGTTTCTTGGTGTTCGTGGATAAGGAATGACATCTCGAATATTTACAATACCTGTCATATACATAACAAGTCGTTCAAACCCTAGTCCAAATCCCGCATGACTTACACCACCATATCTTCGTAAATCTAAATACCAAGCCAAATCTTCTTGTTCAATGTGCATCTCTTCCATGCGTCGAAGTAAGTAATCGTATCGTTCTTCCCGTTGACTACCCCCTACGAGTTCCCCGATCCCAGGCACTAATAAGTCACAGGCAGCGACTGTTTTTTGATCGTCATTCAAACGCATATAGAAGGCTTTAATATCCTTTGGATAATCCGTAATAAAGATTGGGCCTTTGACAACTTCTTCACACAAATAGCGTTCATGTTCCGTTGCTAGATCAACTCCCCAAGAAACAGGATACTTAAATTTCTTATTAGACTTCTCTAAAATATCGATAGCTTCCGTATACTCCATGCGTCGAATCGAAGCATCTTTCATTTTCGTTAAGCGATCTAGTAATTGATTATCAACAAACTGATTTAAGAATTCTATTTCTGCCGGGGCAGCGTCTAATACATAGGTAATACAATATTTAATACAGTCTTCGATCAAATCCATATCATCCACTAAATCAGCGAATGCAATTTCTGGTTCAATCATCCAGAATTCACTAGCATGGGTACTTGTATTTGAGTTTTCGGCACGAAAAGTTGGGCCAAATGTGTAGACATC
>CAKVJS010000027.1 GCA_934754755.1 uncultured Erysipelotrichales bacterium | reverse complement strand
TTTTAATTGTGTAGCAATAGTTTTTAGATCACAAAGAGAGGCTTTATCCATCCAGTTAACATTAAATATTTCTCCTTTTTATTTTATAGAATTATACCGGTAAGCTTCTACACCTTCAGTATACATACATTGCGAAGCACAACTGTGTCTTTATCATATTTTCTGATTATATGTTAAAAATCCCTCTTTACATATGAGGGATATATAGTAACAGAATGCAACGAGACTATTTTTTTGAATCATCGTTCGAATCTGATTTTTTATTTTTATTGATTAGACTACTCATAAGATCGATACTTTTAGATAAAATACCCGGTACTTTAAAACCAGCTGCTGTATAATTGGAACAGATGGAACGGGCTTCACTAAAAGTCAAGGAGGCTAGTACATACCATCCTAGTAAGGTTGCTAGGCCAAAATCAATATTTAACAGTTTACCTATCTCAATGCACTCATGGGATAATAAAAAGGCAAATATGATCATGGACCAATACCCTAGTTTTTCTACAATAATATGGATTCCATTTTTACAAGAAGCAGTATTTAATTCCCAGTCTTTTAGCCAACAGGTTAATGTATCTAGTATATTTAAAATTAAATATACAGAAAAGATAATCCAATGTTTCCCAAAAATGATCATTAAACTGGATACTACTAATGCGAATACTGCATTGTATCCATCCGATAAAATATGGAGTATATGTTTCATGCTTTCACCTCTCTTTACTACTATTATATGTTTATAAGAAATTATGGGATTGGCCTTTTCATTAGAGGTCTTTTCATTTTATGATATTTTACCTATAATAGTTGTGAGGTGAATATATGCGAAAAAAGAAACACAAACGGAACCTATGGCTATTACCCTTTTCATTCACCTATGCAATTTTACTATATTTTCTGGTTGCTCTAAGTATAGTGAAAGATATAATAACACGATGGGTATATCATAGTCCGATACCAAAGATGACCGGTCTCGAGTTTGAACAATTTGTAAAATATATATTACAACAAAATAATTTTCATCATGTAGAAGTAACACCCCCCAGCAATGATTATGGTGTGGATATTCTAGCAAAAAAGAAAGGTGTATTATATGCTTTTCAATGTAAAAAGTATACCGGTAAAGTCGGTATATCAGCGATCCAACAAGCAGCTACCGGTTGTGCTTTTTACGAACAAGATGTTGCAGTCGTCATAACCAATAGCACCTTTACGGCGCAAGCTATGCGACTTGCTGATAAACTCGATGTGGAACTATGGGATGAAAAGAAATTACAGCAACTATTAAAAGCAACAAAACAAATAAAAAGGCGAAGGTGTTTAGTATTCTTTAGCATGTTAATACTAGTAATACTACTGTTTAGTAAAATGTATAACATTGTATAAAAAAGTTGCCAATGATATAATGAAAACCATTAATGGGAGGAGTTACTATGAACTATGGATACATACGGGTGGGAGCTGCATCGTTTTATACTTCCATAACAAACGTTACAAAAAACACCCAAGAAATTATAAAATATATCGATCAAGCGTATCAAAAACAGACAAAAATACTTGTTTTTCCAGAGCTTTGTTTAGTTGGCTATACAAGCTCAGATTTATTGTTTCAAAATTTAGTTTTAGAGGAAGTTGATCGCCATCTACAAATAATTATTCAACACTCTCAAAATAAGGATATGATTATTGCTTTAGGGATGCCACTACCCTATAAGAATAAATTATATAATGTAGCTGCCGTTATTCATAATGGTCAACTATTAGCGTTTGTTCCTAAAACGCATATTCCGAATTATCAGGAGTTTTATGAACGTCGCCACTTCTCGCCAGCGCCAAAAGAAAATACAACAATTTTGTGGCATGGACAAGAAATCCCCTTTGGAAAGAAATATATTTTTGCCTCTAACAAGGATGTTAATTTTTCCTTTGGTGTTGAAATATGTGAAGATTTATGGATGCCGAATGCGCCTAGTAATGAACTAGCGCTAAATGGCGCCCATATTATCCTTAACCCTTCTGCCAGCAATACGATTACGACAAAGTCGGAGTATCGTCGTCTCCTAGTGCAGTCACAATCAGCTCGACTACTTTGCGGATATGTATATTGTAATGCCGGGTATGGAGAATCGACGTCGGATATTGTTTTTAGTGGACACCATATTATAGGTGAAAATGGAACTATTATTAAAGAAAGTCCAGAACTAGAAAATAGTATTATTTATGGTGACTTTGATTTGTTAAAAATTGCGAGTGAACGGCGCAAGCTTTCTACGTATCAATCACACCATGACTACTCGTATATCTATTTTACGAGTCATCCTAGTCACTTAGCGACTACATATTACTACGATCCACACCCCTTTGTGCCTAGCGATCCAAAACTTAGAGCGATTCGTTGTCAAGAAATCTTTAATATTCAAAAGTATGCATTAATGCAACGATTGCAGGCAACCGGTATTAAAAAAGTAATTCTTGGTGTGTCTGGTGGTTTGGATTCCACACTTGCCCTGTTAGTATGTAAACTAGCCTTCGATGAAATGAAACTACCATCGCAAAATATTATTGCGATTACAATGCCTTGTTACGGTACCACATCCCGCACTAAAAACAATGCTTTAGAGCTTATGGAACAATTACATACAACGAGTCTTACGATTGATATATCAGCAATGGTCGAAAGGCAATTTAAAGATTTACCACAAGATCCAACGGTACATGATACGACATTTGAAAATATCCAAGCCCGTACCCGCACATCTGTTCTAATGAATAAAGCTAATCAATTGCAGGCTCTCGTTATTGGTACTTGTGACTTGTCGGAAACTGCCTTGGGTTGGTCAACCTTTAACGGTGATCAAATGTCCATGTATGGAATCAATTGCTCCGTACCAAAAACGTTAGTACGCTATTTGGTCGATTATGTGGCCTCATTATATCCTAACACCACTTTACAAACAATTCTCCGTGATGTCCTAGACACTCCCGTATCACCGGAGCTATTACCAACGAATGAAAATGACATCATTCAGGTAACTGAGGATATTGTTGGACCCTATGAATTACATGACTTCTTCTTATATCACTTTTTACGTTTTGGCGATCGACCAAGTAAATTATTTTATAAAACAACGCTTGCCTATAAAGATGTCTATGACGCGTCAACAATTAAGAAATGGTTACTTGTATTTTATAAACGTTTCTTTCAAAATCAGTTTAAACGGAATTGTATGCCCGATGGTCCAAAAATTGGTACAGTCTCTCTGTCTCCCCGCGGGGATTGGCGGATGCCTAGTGACACTGATGTGCAATTATTTATTGAAGAAATCAAAAAGTTATAACCAGCATATGCTGGTTTTTTTACAAATTCTTTTCTTTTACTTCCTATTAATGATAAAATGAAACATATTAAGGGGTGAAAATATGAAAGTGATCGGTGGCCTAGCCTACAGTTTCAAATGGCAACAATTAATACGTACTATTATTCAAGAAGCCGGTGAAAACCCGCATACGATGTTTTATCTTATTGTAAAAGATCCAATGATTGTAGAGGAAGCCTTTCTCCAACATACCGACTTTTTATTCAATATTGAAATACTAACACTAGAGAAGCTACTACATCTTTTACAAGATCAAAAACATAACAAAATACAACCACTACAAAAGATGCTATTAACAAAATGTATGTTGGAACAACATAAAGAATATCTTGTCTATCAACCGGAAACCATCTTTCAAACCGTTCAACAATTACTACCCATTTTTGATTCCTTTTATAAAAATGATCTTCAACAACTTTCCCTGCATACTTTAGATCCTTTATCGAACCGAAAAATAAAGGAATGTTTTACCTTATACAAACAATTTATGGATACTATTACAAAGGAAGATATGTTGTATGATCTATATGAAAAGGCCACGATAACGATTAAGGATGCTCAGTTTTATATTATGGAAGATTGTATCCTACAGCCAAAACAAAAAGCTCTTATCAAACAGTTAGATACACAAAATACAATCCATATTATCGCTAATTATAATAATAAAGATACGCGATTATTACAAAAGGTATATAGACAAAGCTTTAATGGACTTGATTATACAGAATATGAAACACATCAACCTTATGTCGTTGATCTTATTGATAATCTTTTTCAAAATCGCTCTGCCTCTAGCCACTTACACCCCTTCTATCGTTTCATTGCGCCAAATCCTAAAGAAGAGGTATATCGTATTTGTGAAGCCATCTATCAAAATATTAGGGATGATAATATGAACTATCGTGATTTTATTATTTATTATCCCGATGATACGTACGAAAGACTCCTTAGAGAGATCACTGCTCAATTTAAGATGCCTACAACCATTCAAGAAGAGAGTGACTATCCGGGTATGAAGGCATGCCTTTTCTTATTACAATACATAAGAACGCAGGATGATGCAGATTTATTACTTCTATTAGATACCTTATTACTCCATAAATGTAATCATTTTAAAATGGTAAATACATATAAAAAAGAATACCGAGCCTATGGAATGGTAACCGACGCTAGCTTTCATGTCATTAAGAAACATTTACAAGAGCACTATATTACAGAAATATTAACAGCCAATACCATAGCTTCCTATAGTTCTATCCTACTGACATTCCTACAAACAGAAGTTACCTACACCGATAGTATACCTACGGTACTATCCTATTTCTCCTCCCTAACGAATGAAGAAGCAATCCTATTAGACGATTATATAACCCTATTACAAGAAACCAAACCAGTAGCAATCAATGACAAACCAACGCTACTAGATCATGTATATGTCGCCAAATATGGACAACCGGCGTATAGTTTATTACAACACAAACAAGTCTACTTACTAGGATTAAATGAAGGCACTGTTCCGATGCAAGTAAAGGATACCAGTATTCTATTAGAGCAAGAAAAACAAGTACTACATATAGAAACGATGGAAGATATACTATCCATCCAACAAAATCATTTCTTAAAAATACTCACCACTCCCGCCAAGAAAATAGTTCTTAGCTACTCTTTAGTAGACACCCTTAATCAAACCTTATTACCGTCTTCTTACGTATTACAACTCGAACAACGATATGATATCAAGCCTCTGCTACCAGCAGCTATTGCTTTACATCACCGGTATCAAGAAAAACAACGGGTGGGACATAAGACAACCTTAAATATGTTGTTAGATACGTATATTGGTACGAAGAACCAACCACAATCCATGGTACCTGTAATCTTCCAAAAGGTTTCTGCCAGCCAATTAGAAACGTACAATAGTTGCAGTTTTAAATATTATTGTCAATATCTTCTACAATTACCGTCGATGCAAGATAGTCTTTCTTTACAACCCAATCAACTTGGAAGCATTGTCCATTATATACTACAACAATGCACTCCTCATATTAGTTCTTTTGAAAACAAAGATATCATTAAACAGGAAATACAAAATGCTTTGGAAGAAGGAGTTCAAAAGTATACACACATTGAACGTAAAATGTTTCTGCGTAAAAACCAATTTATCTTTTCTTGTATAGCAGAAGACATGTACAATACCATACTTATATTAAGTCAACAATTACAAGCCTCAACGTTTACTATAGACAAAACGGAAGCAGCTTTTAAAGGTGATTATTATGGATTACCACTTATTGGTATTGTTGATCGCATTGATACCTTTCGTGAATATATAAAAATAATCGATTATAAATCAAGTCAAAAAGAGATTGATTTAGCGTTAGCGATGCAAGGATTTAATATCCAGATGTTGTTGTATATAGATGCTCTAACAAAACAAGATCAAATACCCGCAGCAGCTCTGTATTTTAACACGAAAAAAAGAATCATTCGAAGTGACACTTCCATTTTGGAACCGCCAAGTGCTGATACCTTCTTAGAACAATATCAAATGCAAGGCTATGCAGTTGATGAAATTATCGAACATATCGATACAACGATTGAAAAAAAATCAAAAATTATAAAAGCAAACTACGTTAAGAAAGATGATTGTTATAAGGGCAATGTTTTAACCAAGGAAGAATTAGAACAAGTGTTACAAAAGATACGCGAACATGTCCAAACCATCTACCAACAAATGCAAGAGGGCATCCTTTCGATTAACCCTAAGGGTAGCCATGACAAGTCACTCCATACCAAGGTAAACCCTTGTGGATACTGTGCCTATAAAACCATTTGTCACTACGATGTGTTTTACAATAATCCAACGTATATTAGTAAGGAGATAGCTGATGGAAACCATACCTAAAATTCATCCCTTTAATGACGAACAACAAACCGCCATTGACATACGCCAATGTTCCGTTTTAGTTTCTGCTCCCGCTGGTTCGGGAAAAACAAAAATTGTCGTCAGTCGAATTATGGCATTACTCGAACAAGATGGCTATGATATTGATCAATTGCTTGTTTTAACCTTTACCAATGCGGCTGCTTTAGAAATGAAACAGCGCCTGGAGTTACAATTGGATATCTCCTTGCAACAGACAACAGATCCGGATAAAAAACAACATTTACAAAATCAAAAACGTAAATTACCAATGGCCTATATTACGAATTTCCATGGATTTTGTAGTCTTCTTATCAAACAATATGGCTACTTAATTGATATTCCAACAACCTTTGAAATCATCAGTGATCCTCGCATGATCATGCAGGAGATCTTTGACCAATGCGTAGAGAAATGGTTAATCCAACCAACCTTTCAATCCTTTATGAAAACATACTGTGGGGGCTATAACTGGGGGCAATTACAATCTTTACTTAGCCAATTGCACCATGCCTCGCATAATTTCTTAGACTTTACAGTCTATCAAGAATATGTTAAGGAGCATATTTACCAACCCATTATAACAACAGAAAATACAGCATGGATTTTTGAAAAAGAAATAAAAAACCAACTCGAAATAAAAGCTATCGAAGGTAAAAATGCACTTATGGAATTGCGTAACTATTGTCAAAAAAATGGGCTTAGCTTCTTCTATCAGAATCCTTATGAAAAAGGGAAACAGGCCACGCAACCTACTCCTTTTGATTGTTATTTAGTATTCTTTAATACGATTTTAGAAACCCTTCAAACTAAGCCCTTTGCCCATATTGTTAAAAACGGTTTGCCTCCTTTAGAGAAGTCTTATCGAGCCATATGGGATGACGATGCCAAGATATATCAAAAGGAATATACAGCTAAAAAAGCCAATCTAACAAAGGGCTATAAAAAAGTCTTTGAAGATTTACTTTACAAAAAGGAAGAAGAATTTCGTCAGACTATGGATCTTTCCTATCAAGCAATCGATATGTTATATGATCTGTTAGCAGACTATGAAATGGCCTATCAAGCCTATAAACAAAAACATATTGTATTAGACTTTAACGACCTGGAAGCGTATGCCCATCGTATATTAGAACCACAATATCATGTTGTAGAAGCTCTATTCCATCAGATTAAGGAGATCATTATAGATGAATATCAGGATACCAACGATGTACAAGAAGATCTAATACAAAAAATTGCTACCTATAACACGCCAACCATTCCTTGTTTTATGGTCGGTGATATGAAGCAATCCATTTATAAATTTCGCGGTGGAGATCCAACGATCTTTTATGAAAAATACTGTACCTATAACAAACCGGAAACAAAACGAATTGATTTGCGGTATAATTATCGTTCCCATAAAATTGTATTAGACAGTATTAACTATATTTTTAATCAAATTATGGATATTGATATTGGTGGTCTAGACTACTATTATGACGAGTACGCCAAATTAAATTTTGATTATATGCGTAAAGAAAAGATCGATTATACAAAGAGCGAACAACAAAATATCCAACGAAGTAAGGCTCGATTACATCAGGAAAATCGCTTCACTACGGATATCCTTCTATTTGAAAAGGAAACCAACAATGACTATACCCCTGAGGAACAAGAGGCCATTATAGTTGCTAAAAAAATACAGGAACTAGTGGGAAAATTATCCTTAGAACAACCAAATCGGATCGTACAATATCAAGATATTGTCGTGCTCATGCGTAATACAACGAATTTTATTACCTTTAAAAAGGTGTTTGATCGTTTCCAAATACCGAGTCAAATTGTTTTAAGTCAAGGATTTTTACAGGCTACCGAAATCCAGGATAGCATTGCGGTATTACAAGCCATTGATAACCACTTAGATGATGTAGCGATGGTTAGTTTACTTGGTGGAAATTATACGATTAGTCATTTTGATCCTGCTTTTATCGCCCATTTACGACAAGATGCAACGCTTTGTTTATATGACAATATGATCCAGTATATAGAACAAAAAAAAGAAAATTACCTTGTTGTAGAAACTTTTATAAATTACTATCATGAACTTGTAGCTTATAGCAAAGAAAATAGTGTAGCCAAAACGTTATCTAAGTTTTATCAAGATAGCGATTATCCTTTATTTCTCAGTGGTCTTGCCAATGGCGCACAACGCTATGCGAACGTTATGTTACTAGTCGAACATTTAGAACAACAAGATGATCCGCTTACCTGCATCGTTACGAAATACACAGAGATGATAAAACAGAAAATTTCTATGTCCCCGGGACAAGTCACCGAAACAACAAATAACACGGTATCCTTTATGACGATCCATAAATCAAAAGGACTGGAGTTCCCGATTGTTTTCGTTTGTCAATTACATACTCATTTTAATACTAGGGATGCGATGCAACGATTGTTGATCGACAAACAACTAGGGATTGCCCTAACACCCCGCAAACAACAAAATATAGAGCAGTATGAATCAGTAGTCGTGGAATATCCTAATAAATATCGGAACTTGATTGCTACCTGTCAGGCAAAAGAAAACCGTGATGAAGAAATGCGCATTCTTTATGTAGCACTGACAAGGGCCTCACAAAAACTAATCCTAACCGGTGCTGTAAAAGACTTCTCTACCCTTTTAAAGTGGCAAGAAGGATTGTTATATAATGAGGATCCTGATATGTTGCGCAAACACCCTAAAGATCGCGTTGTCCTATATCGAAATATCCGTAATGCCTCCAATTACCTAGATTGGATCGGTATCGCCATTATGCGTCATCCTTCCATTCTATTGCAGTGTAAAGAGCAACAATTCGTGGATGTACTCGATGCATTGACGAGTGAAACCATACAAAAAAATGCGGATACACTAGCGATTTATCCAACTGAAAATGATACTTTGCCGGCAACGGAACACGCTAAATTTCATCTAACGTTAGTTTCTACGCAAGATATCACCTACCCTTATCAAGAACCGCATAACACTCCTAAGAAGGCCACTGCGTATGTCGATTTTATCTATCCAAACGATACTACGATAGTAAAGAGTATGGCCGTTACCCAAAAAATCAAAGATGGTGACCGTGCTTTTTCGAATGCTATCTTTGATACACCAGAGCATACTTCTGTCGCGCCAAATGAACGCGGTACGATCATTCACCAAGTACTGGAACAATTGCCATTACCCACAACCGTTGATCAATTAGAAGATGCCCTAAATACATTATACGTTCAATACCAATATAGTGAAAAACAAAAATCGGTAGTAGAAAAATACAAACCGAATCTTACCGCATTTTTACAGAGTGAGGTATACCAATGGATGTGTAAAAGTAAGCATATATATCGCGAAAAGGTATTTACTTGGAAAGAACCGAGTGGACAAATTATTCATGGAATTTTTGATGTCGTTATGATAGATGAAAAGCAAGTAACCATTATCGATTATAAAACGGATCGAATCGTTAATACTATTGACAATGCCTCGCTTATTAGTTTACATCAAGAACAGATGGATTATTATAAACAAGTTATGCAACATATATTTCCCGAAAAGGACGTTAAAACACTACTTTATTACTTACATAATGACCGCTATGTATTATTTTAACACCATTTGAATTATCCATCGACATATGCTATCATATAAAAAATTACAAGGTAAAGAAGGGTACATAATGAAATTAATAGAATTAACCGAAGCACAATATAAAGAGCTATACCAAAAATTCCCGGAAGCAAATTTCATGCAAATGTATGAATGGGGACAGGTCATGCAACAAACTCGCAAGCAAACCCCTATATATATTGGATTAATTGATGATACCAATACATGTATCGCTGGTGCCTTGCTTTTAAAAAAGAAGCTATTTTTACGGATGAGCTATTTTTATAGCCCTAGAGGCTTCTTA
>CAKVJS010000026.1 GCA_934754755.1 uncultured Erysipelotrichales bacterium | reverse complement strand
GTGAAAGACCTTTATATTTACGTGCTTTTTCTAGGATTTCTTGAATTAATTTATGGTCTTTACAATGCTCTCGTGCATACGTCATCGTATCGATAATTTCTTGATGATTAATAAATTTTGTTGCCTCTTTTGCCTTTACGTCATACATAATTTTCCCTCGCTCTCTTTCGAATATGATCTCCTCGCTGATCACTAATTTGATAGCCAATGCTATGCAGTCGGCGATCTAAACAACCAACACAATGGGCTGCCTCATCACCAGTACAAGCTTTGTTATCATATAATTCGTACTTTTTGCGAAATCGTAATGGAGATAAATTAGGCATTACTACATTCGCACCTGCTAAAATACCCTTTTCTCGCCCCCTAGCATCAATCGTTGCTAGAGCTGTAGTAGCAGGTAGCAGGACATCGGGATGCCATAAGCGGAAAATCGCTAATAAGCGGATGGTACGTTCTAAACTACCATCAGACTCATTCTTAAAAGGTGTATTTTGACTAACAATAAAAGGGCCAATACCAATCATTTCTGGTTGTAAAGCATCTAAAAAATAAATATCATCAATAATATTATCGATTGTTTGATAAGGTGATCCAACCATAATCCCACTGCCAGTTTGAAAACCTATCTCTTTTAGTGTGTATAAACACTGCTTGCGGGTATCGATTGTCATAGTAGCCGGATGTAATTTTTGATAATGCTCCTGATCAATGGTTTCATGACGCAGTAAAAAGCGATTTGCCCCTGCATCAAAGTAAGCCTGATACGTTTCTCTATCCTTTTCACCAACACTAATGGTAATCGCACAATCTGGATGTCTTAAACGAATGGCGCGAATAATATCAACCATTCTCTCTACTGTATAATAGGGATCTTCACCAGATTGTAAAACAAAGGTTCGAAATCCAAGACGATAGCCCTCTATCGTGCATTCCAGTATTTCTTCTTTTGTTAATCGATATCTTTCCACTTCCTTATTGTCATGGCGTAATCCACAATACAAACAATTTTGCTTGCAGTAGTTAGAAAACTCAATTAAACCACGGATATATATTTTATTACCAAAACGTTCGGTAGTAACCTTCCGGGCTCTGGAAAATAAATAGGAAATCATTGTATCATCACAGGTCGTTAATAATTCTCGCAATTCCTCTTTCGAAGCATAATGATCTCTCTCTAATCGATCCACTATCTCATACATAATAGACACCTATCTTTACCGGACTAAGACAATAAAGTGTTTTATATTTCCCACTTTGATGAAGTATTCGATTCATTCCGCCAGCTCCTTTATACCCAGGATTGTTCAACGATTGCAGTTTCCCTATGCTAACCCATAGAAAAAAAACCTTGCACGAAGGCAGGGAAAACGTTTATTCTCTCGCCTTTGTACGTAGTAAAAACTCTATACGCCGAACGAATCCGCTATTATAATACTATTTTTTTATAAAATAAGCAATTAAATAATTAATAAATATAAGTTTTTTATAATTAGTAAATGTATGTTTTTTAAAATAATTGCATTCAATTACTGATAATATGCTTCTAAATATTGGCTGAAAGTTACCAATATATTAGATAAATCCGCATATGTATGAACTTGTGATAACGCCTCTTTGTAACGGCTAGCCGAAGGTAGCCCTTTAATATACCAGGGAGCATGCCCGCGCATTTGTAGCATTGCTATGTTTTCTGGCTGCATTTGCATCAATCTTTGTGCATGCAATAAACACTGATCGATTCGTTGTTGATAGGTTGGTTTTACAGTTGCTTCGTCTTCCTTTTCAATACCTTCAATTATCTCTTTAATTAGCCAAGGATTTCCTAGCGCCGCTCGTCCCACCATAATACCATCTACACCACTACTAGATAGTCTCTCTTTTGCATCGGTAACACTTCGTATATCCCCATTACCAATAACAGGAATAGAAACTGCCTCTTTTACCTGTTTAATAATGTCCCAATTTGCCTTTCCTTCATACATCTGTGATCTGGTTCTTCCATGAACGGCTATCGCACTGGCGCCCGCTTTTTCAATGCAGCTTGCAACCTCAATAGCATTTATATGCTGCTCATCATAACCTATGCGCATCTTTACCGTAACTGGTTTTTGCACGCTTGCTACAACGCTTGAGACAATATCGTAAATTTTATCCGGATATAATAACAATTTGCTTCCTGCATCGGATTTCAATATCTTATGTACGGGACAACCCATATTGATATCAATAATGTCACAATTCGTATTCTGATCAATAAACATAGCAGCTTCTACAATGGAATCCTTATCACCACCAAACACCTGCATACTAATAGGATGCTCTTCTTCATCAATTTGTAACATAGATAATGTCTTTGGATTGCGGTGACATAAGGCCTTATCACTGACCATTTCGGTATATACAAGTCCCGCTCCAAATTCTTTCATAATCGTCCGAAAGGCAACATTTGTTACACCAGCCATGGGTGCTAATACTACCTTATTTTTAATGGTTATATCTCTAACTTTAAACATACACTTCTCTCCTTACTCTTATACTATCACAATAATTAAATTTTGTTCGATTTTATGAATAAAATTAATAATTCGTAGCAAACTATAATCAGATAACTTACAAATCCCCTCTATTTTCCTCCCCAAAATAGACGTAAGTTATCATTAAGTTATATTCCTAAATACATTGGTATTTAACCAAAATAAAAACAAGGATTACCTTGTTTTTATTTTTTTACTTATCGAACAAATAATACAGAAAATAACATCGGTATTAATAGAACAATAAGCATGCCAATAATGATTATTTTCCTTTTCATCGTTTTAGTCCTTACCAAAGTCGAATTCACTTTCTAAGTATATCATGGATGATTGAAGGATACAATTGCTACTTTGCGATTAGCTGTTCACCTTTTTCTTTTCGTTTAAGATACAAGAAAGTTAACGATGAACAAACAATAAACATGATAATAAAGATTACTGTTTCATACATAATCGACATATTACTCATTCCTATTAATTTTCTAAATCCATCAACACTATACGTATAAGGTACGAATGGATGTAATATTTTAGAAATAGGGCCTAATGTTTCGGTTGGATATGTTCCAGCTGAGCTTCCTAAGTTAATAACCATAAATATAAGTAGTAAGAAACTTCCTACCTTACCTAGTGCCATAGCAATTAAGGTTATAAGAGACATAAAGGCGGCCGCTACCAATATAGCAAATAAATACGTACTTACTAAATGTTCTGGTTCAAATCCATTAAATATAAGCATACTTGTTACCATAACAATTGCCCCTACGGTAGAAACCATATACATAACACTAGATTTTGATAACCAATATTGGAAGGCATTTTTTATTTTTTTCTCTACTAATGGATAAATCATAGAAAATGAGATTCCTGCTACATACAAGGCGACACTCATCATATATGGTGCCATAGCATGTCCATTATTTTTTGAAGTAGATATTTCATCATGTACTGTCGTTACCGGAGAAGAAAGCATCGAAAGTGTTTTATTTGTTGTGTCGATCTTACTTTGTGTTGCTCCATCCAGCAATCCATCACGTAAAGTATTTACCCCGGTTTTTGCTGTTTCTAAACCACTACCTAGCGTTGTTGATCCTTGTGCTAATTGTCCAGCTCCTTGTCCCATTTGAGAGGCACCATTAGACAGTGTAGACATCCCATTTACTAATTGACCATTGGAATTGTTTAATGTTTGCATCCCTTGTTGTAAACTCTTTGATCCACTAGCAAGCGAATCAATACCAGTAATTAAGATTGGTGTTTGTTGTGACAAGGAACCAATTCCACTTGTTAAACGATTACTTCCAGTAACCAATGCTTGCGAGTTATTATTCATTTGTTGCAACCCATCATTTAGTGTGCTAACAGCACCTGTATATTGTTGCAATCCTGGCTGCAATGATGTCGTAATCGATGTTTCTAATTGATCTAGCCCCGTTTGTAATTTCCTTGCTCCCGGTAATAATTGTTGATTAATTCCGGTTTGCATTGTAGTAATACTACTATTCACTTGTTGTAGTAACCCTTGTGCAGAAGGCAGTGCAATTGCTTGTTTACCACCTGTTAATTGCATTACTACCTCTTTAGAAAGACCGTTTTGTAATAATTCTGTTGCGTATGCTTTTGTTTGTTCATTCGCTGCTAACATTTGATAAAACGTTACATACCCATTAATGCTTTGATTGATTGTTGTCATCCCACTAGACAAATTTTCTTGTCCTGTAACAATGGATGAACTACCAGAATGCAATTGCTTCGTTCCACTAGCTAAGGTAGAAATTCCATTTAATAATGGCGCACTATTGGTAACCAATTGTTGTGTTCCCTGTTGTGCCGTGCTTACACCACCTGTATACGCCATAATTCCTTGTTCTAAAGTGGATGCCCCTTGCATCAATTGATCTACTCCATTTTTTAAGACACCTGATTTTTGTTGCAATGTTTGTAATCCACCATTTAAGGTAGTTGCTCCTTGATAGGCCGTTGTTACACCATTTGTATAGGTTTGAATTCCCTTATGCAGTGTAGTTGCTCCATCTTCAAAGGCTAATGAACTGGTTGCTAGCTTTTGTAGATTTTCCGCAATCGTTTTATTACCATCTGCTAGTTTTCCAACTCCCTGCGATAATTCATTCGCTCCATTGCCTGCATTCATAAAGCCATTAGATACAGTTCCTATTTGGTCAAATACTGTTTCTGCATAAGATTTAGTAACTTCCGCAGAAACTTGTTCCTTGATTTTAGTTACAGCTGTATCTCCCATTTTAGAAGCAATAAAGTTTGCACCAGGATTAGTAGTATAATGCAATTTCATCTTTTTAGGATTTGTATCTAATAATGTTGTTGCATTTTTAGAGAAATCCTCTGGAATCGCAATAATCATATAATACTTGCCATCTTCCAATCCCTTTTTTGCTTCTTTTTGACTTGTAAATAGAAAATCGAACGATTTGTTTTCTTTTAACTTTTTAACAAGATCATTACCGACATGTAACTCTTTCTTTTGATACGTAACACTCTTATCGTCATTGACTACTGCTACAGGAAGGTTTCCAGTATTACCATAAGTATCCCATAATGATCCTAGAAATACGCATGCATATATACTAGGAATGGTTATAATAGCGACTAACACAACTGCTATCCACTTACTTTGAAATATTTTTTTCCATTCCTCTTTCATTTCTAATTCCCACCCTTTCTTTTATCCATTTTCTATAGATAATATACATCTATGGATATATAATATCTAAAGTATACAAGGAGTATTATAATCCTATCACAATAAAAGTCAAGACTTTTAATTCACTTTAATACATTTATATGATTGGAAAATGATAATGTCTCAATGTATCGAAATAGAAGTTCAATTAGTTCATAAGCTAGATAGCTATGAAAGGGTTGACACAAATGGATAGGTAGTATATATTAGATTTGTAGGTAAGATCTATAGCTTATCTACCGATAACACACATAGGGGCATATACCCCACGAAGAAAAGAAGCTGATCATACTTCTTTTTTTCTTATATGCAGAAAAGTATGCTTTTATGTCTAAAAAAGAAATTTGCTTTATTTAGATGCTTTTGATACATCTTGATACTTGCCAGTAGAAATCAATTATATTTTTCTATTGGTTTATTTTTTTAAAAAGAGTATCCTTTAGTTATGTTTAACTATGATAATCAAACTTCAATTGCTCAAAAAAATTTTTTAATTTTTCTATGGACAATATGCATCTATGGATATATAATATCTCTAGAATTATTTGATAATTCTATGTATAAATTATGTTTATACAGTTAAACTAAAAATGTAGAAATGGGGATACAGGATGAAAATACGTCAAAGTTTTGAACAAGCTTTATGTATAGTATTATTAATCAAGGGAAATGAAGGACCAATGAAAAGCCATGAATTAAGTCAACGTCTCAATATTTCTGATTCATACTTAAAAAAAATCACTAGGCAATTAGTTGTTTCTGGTCTAATATCATCAAAGGCTAGTAAACTTGGTGGTTTTGTATTAAATAAGGATACCAAAGATATATCTTTATACGATATTTTTTTAGCAATAGAGGGAAAAGAACATTTTATTGAAAGTACACAGTTAATCCATAAAGTATTTCCTGAGTATCGATTTGAAGAGACGGAAACAATGATAATTGATTCCTTACATATCGCAGAAGAGGATTATCTACGAAAACTTAAAAAAATTAACCTTCAACAAATTATAAATGAAGCAAAAAAAACAAGTAATTGTTAGATTACTTGTTTTTTATTATTTCATATCATCCAATAAATCATCTTGTTTTTCAAAGATATTTTCTTTTGGTGTGTCGTCTTGTCCAGATTCACTCTTTGTATCATTACTATCTTTTTTCTTTTCAGCTGGCATTTTACCTGTATGATATAAACTTTCTATTTGTTCACCAGTTAATGTTTCGTACTCTAGTAAAGCCTCTGCAATGACAATTAATTTATCTTTGTGTGTGGCAATTACTTCTTGTGTTTTCATATAACATGCATCAATAATTTTACGTACTTGTTTATCAATCTCATGCGCTGTTTCACCAGAATGTTCATTATTCGTTTGCGTATAATCGCGACCTAAGAAGACAGAGTTCTGACTGGATGCATATTTAATAAACCCTAATTCTGACATACCTAATTCCGTTACCATCAAACGAGCGATACGAGTTGCCTGTTCGATGTCATTATGTGCCCCAGAACTTACATCACCAAAGAAAACTTCCTCCGCAACACGACCACCCATATATCCTGCAATGGTTGCTTGTAATTGTTTTTTTGTTTGGAAATAGGTTTCTTCCTTAGGTGTCATTAAGTTATATCCACCCGCTTGTCCACGCGGTATAATCGTTACCTTTTGTACTTGATTAGCATCTTTTAACGTTAATCCCATAACCGCATGACCGGATTCATGATAGGCTACTAGGCGACGTTCTCTTTCTGTATATTTTCTTGATTTTTTAGCTGGTCCACCCATTACTCGGTCAACTGCCTCATCAATATCATCCATACTAATTAGTGTATGATCCTGTCTTACAGCTAATAAAGCCGCCTCATTTAAAACATTGGCTAATTCAGCCCCACTAAATCCAGGTGTTCGCTTTGCGATGTTTTCAAACTTAACATCTGGTTCAAACTGTTTGTTTCTAGCGTGCACTTTTAATATTTCCGTACGAGCTGCCTTATCTGGATTTGCGACTTGAATTTGACGGTCAAATCGACCAGGTCGTAATAAAGCTGGATCAAGAACATCTGCACGGTTTGTTGCAGCTAGTATGATAATACCCTCGCTACCACTAAAACCATCCATTTCTACTAATAATTGATTTAATGTTTGTTCCCGTTCATCATGGCCACCACCCATACCGGCACCTCTTTGACGTCCAACAGCATCAATTTCATCAATAAATATAATACAAGGAGCCGATTGTTTGGCTTTTTTAAACATGTCACGTACACGCCCGGCCCCTACACCAACAAACATTTCCACAAATTCAGAACCGGAAATAGAATAAAATGGTACACTAGCTTCTCCTGCAACCGCTCTTGCGAGTAAAGTTTTACCCGTTCCTGGTGGTCCTACTAAGAGTACCCCACGCGGTATTTTTGCACCCATAGCAACAAATTTTTTAGGTTGCTTTAAGAAGGAAACCAATTCTGATAATTCCTCTTTTTCTTCATCAGCCCCTGCCACATCATCAAATTTTGTCTTTTCATTCTTTTGTAGTTTGGCACGAGAATTTCCGAAATCAAATGCTTTTGCATTCCCTCCTTGGCTTGCAATCATACGAAATGCAAAAAACATACCGGCTAGTAAAATTACATAAGGAAGTAGCGATATAAATACATCCATGACCCGATTTCTTTCATTGGCATCTACAACGGTCATTTTAACATTCTTTTGTTGCAAAACGCTTATTAAAGAATCCATCTCTAGATCTGTGCGAGGTACTTTAGTCGTAAACTTTTGTGCCTTCGCTTTGTTGTCCTTTATATACGTACCATTAACTTCTACTACTAAGCTCGATGGGACTATTTCTAATTCTTTAATTTGTTTATTTTCTACGATATCCATAAATTCATTGTACTTGATTTCATGGGAACTACCACCGTAGAAAATAGAATAGCCACCAACGAATAATAGTAACACAAGTACCCATGGTAATATTGATTTCATTAATCCTTGTTTATTATTCATACGCTCTCCTTATCTATTTATAACAATCTTCTTTTAAGATCCCGACATATGGTAATTGGCGATATCTTTCATTAAAATCCAAGCCATATCCGACAACGAAGTGTTTTGGAATTTTAAAGCCTACATAGTGTGCTTGCATCGGATAAATGCGCCCCTCTTCTTTATCTAACAAGGTGACTATTTTAACACTTTTTGCATTTCTTTTTTCCAACATTTCCTGTACATTTTTTAATGTTTTTCCAGTATCTAAAATATCTTCAACAATCAGGATATTTTGCCCAATAACATCCTCTTCTAAGTCCTGTTTAACAACCAGTGTCTTTGACTCTGTTCCTTCATAACTGCTTACCTTCATATAATCAAAACGAACTTCCGTTTGTAAATATTTTGATAATTGAGCCATAAAAGGGATTGATCCTTTTAACAAACCAACTAAAAGTATTGTTTGGCCTGCGTAATCTTTATCTATTTGTTGGGCTAATTCTTTACATTTTTGTTCAATTTCTTCACCGGTATATAATATTTCTTTTATATCTTGATGCATTATACTCACTCCCCTAAGTCAATTCATTTTATCACAAATAAATTAGGTTTCAAATACAAATAGTTAATATTTTTTGCAAGAAGTGGCACTAAGACAATGGTTCCATCCCTGCGAGTTACAATCGGCCAAGTTTGACGTAGGTGTTTGGGAACCTTCGCATTGATAAATAAACGCGCTATTTTCTTACGGCCACCACTTGTTACTATAGTATCACCTGGTTGCGATGAACGGATCGTTATCGGAAAATCTGATCGACTTAGATACACCCCAGCATCCTCTGGTCCATGATCTCTAAGACTAAAATAATCATGTTTATCATACACCAAATCGCCATATTTTAAACAATATTCAGCTTTCCTTTCCAATTTTGAAATGTATATATTATCATATTCTTTTATGAACAGAATATTAAGCGGTAAAGAAACTTGTATATTTGGCTTAGTACTATAGATTTGTTTTATAATCTCTTGTATTAATGTCTTGGTAATACGCGTAGGGTCACATTTTTGTTGGATCATATAGTAGATAATTGTTTCTAGTAAGTATTCTGGCACCTCTGCAATATTTATATACCCCTGCCTATCATACCTTTGGAAATACTTATTTGCTTCTTTACATAACTTTTTGTACTGGGCATTATGCTTAGCAGAAGTAGCCAATAATTCTTGTTTTTGTTGTTGGGTTAAAGTACCCATAATTACATTACGAACATAATCTCTGGTAAAATCGGTTTGAAAATTCGTATAGTCTTCATGATATGGTATTTTATTGTCCTGACAATACGCATACAACTCCTGTTTACAGACCTGTAATAGCGGGCGAATAATTGTCATATTATGTACATAGCTGGGGGATTGAATGCCCAATAAACCATTTATATTGCGACTTTGTTGCATATACACGGTTTCTAATTGATCATCTAAATGATGTCCGATAAGTACTGTATCTGTGCCAACTTGCCTACCTATCGTATAAAAAAAAGTATATCGGATAACACGCGCTTGATTTTGAAAATTTCCCTTTTGATAGGACTCCTTATTAACCTCTTTAATAGAATAGGGAATTTGATTTTGCAGACAATACGATTGTACAACTTGCATATCCTCATCACTATCGTGGCGCAAATGATAATTTACATGACAAACATGTAGCGAATATCCTTGTTGGTGTAACATATCTAACAAAGCCATTGAATCAACACCCCCCGATACACCGACAATATACAATTTTCTATCACACAAAGCCGAAACATCTAGTTTCATGAATATCACCCGTTTATAGTATACCAAAAAAACTGCTATATCGCGATGAATAATATGAAAAGATAAGTCCTAATGCCAACAATAGATTATGTTTAAAATTTGTATAAGATGTATTTTTAATGTTTTCTTGCGAAAATAGAACTGTAATGACAATTTTTGATTGACAAATATGTGTAACTG
>CAKVJS010000025.1 GCA_934754755.1 uncultured Erysipelotrichales bacterium | reverse complement strand
GGAAACACCGGTGGAAGATGATTACAACGGATAATTCTCAAGGAGTGTTACAATGGATGAAAAGCGATTACTGACATTATTAGAAAATAATGCAAAATTAACGACGGTTGATTTAGCGATGGCCTTGCAAGAAAGTGTAGAGACAATTGATAGCACCTTGCGAGAGTTAGAAACAAAAAATATTATTTGTGGTTATCACACCTTGATAAATTGGGATCCGATGAATGAAAATTTTGTACAGGCGTATATTCAGGTACAATCCAAGCCGGAACGAGACTTTGGATACGATCGCATTGCGCAAAAAATTGCAGGATTCCCGGAGGTTGACTCGTTATATCTACTCAGTGGTGCATCGGAGTTCTGCGTTATCGTAAAGGGTAAAACAATGCAAGAGATTGCGCACTTTGTAGGCAGCAAATTAGCTCCTATGGAGGCCATTAGCGGAACGTCAACACTCTTCGTTTTAAAGCAGTATAAAAAGAATGGTGTTATCTTTGATGGCCAAGATACTCATATAGATAAACGCTTAGTGGTGACACCGTAATGGAAATAAAAGATGCTCTAAGTGATGTCGTTAGTAAAATACCAAGTAGTGGCATACGTAAATTTTTCGACCTCGCAAATCAAATGGAGGATGTCATTTCTTTAGGTGTAGGCGAGCCAGATTTCGATACCCCTTGGCGTATTCGAGAAGCAGCCATTTACTCGATTGAAAGAGGACTGACATTCTATACTGAAAATCAAGGATTGCTTGCTTTGCGACAGGAGATTAGTCGTTTTCATCGAGATAAGCATCATGTGCGATATGATCCTAAAGAAGAAATACTAGTTACTGTTGGTGGATCAGAAGCGATTGATTTGGCTCTTCGATCATTGTTAAATCCAGGGGATGAAGTGATTGTCTTGGAACCGAGTTATGTTGCTTATATCCCAAGTATTACGTTGTCAGGTGGCAAAGCAGTTACAATCACTTTACAAGCAAGCAAGCAGTTTAAATTGCAACCGGAACAGTTACGCCAAGCAATTAGTGATAAAACAAAAGCAATCGTTCTAAACTACCCAAGTAATCCAACCGGTGGCTGTATGACGCAGGAGGATTATGAAAAATTAGTGCCGATCTTAAAAGAATCAGGTATTATGATTATTAGTGATGAAATTTATAGTGCTCTTAGTTATGAAACTGATTTTTGTTCAATTGCAGCATTTGACACCATCAAAGATCAAGTTATTATTATTAGCGGATTTTCTAAATCCCATGCAATGACAGGCTGGCGCCTAGGGTATGTATGTGCCCATCCCATTATTTTACAAGCAATGAATAAAATTCATCAATATGTGGTTATGTCAGCTCCGACGGCTGGTCAATATGGGGCCATTGAAGCCATCAAAAATTGTGAGGCGGAGGTTGAACAAATGCGACAGTCCTATGAACTGCGTCGTAATTATCTAGTCCAGGCATTCAATGCAATGGGCTTAACAACCTTTTTACCTCAGGGAGCATTCTATATTTTTCCGGATATTACTGCAACCGGTCTTACTTCCGAGCAGTTTTGTCAACAATTATTAGAGCAACATGCTGTGGCTTGTGTTCCTGGAACAGCCTTTGGTCGCTCCGGAGAGGGACATATCCGGGTGTCCTATGCCTACAGCATCAAGCAGTTAAAAGTAGCGGTGCAACGTATTGAACAATTTGTCATGAATATACATAAAATATAAAAATCCGAAATAAAGGAGCATGCTAGATGAAAAAAAAATGGCAATATCTTATATTACTCATTCTATGTGTAGGTATTGTTACGTATGGGTTACAGCCCTCAAAAAAGAGTAAGGATCAAAAGGTGCGTATGCAAGGGTCAACATCCATGGAGGAACTAGTTAATGGCTTATCCGAGGTGATTCGGGGTACATATCCGGATCTTCTATTAGAACCCCAGTTTACCGGATCTAGTGCAGGTATCGAGGCGATCGCAAGTGGCGTTACCGATATCGGTATGTCATCACGATCTTTAAAACAAAATGAAATTGATAAAGGTCTGATTGGTCATGTAGTAGCACTAGATGGGATGGTTATGATTACCCATCCGAGTAATACTGTGGGCAATATCAATAAACAACAGCTCCGTGATATTTATTTGGGGAAAATAAGGAATTGGCGAGAAGTTGGTGGACCAGATCAAAATATTGTTGTTTTAGGTCGGGAATCGGGATCTGGAACGCGGGTTGTGTTTGAAGAATTATTAAATATAACCAATGCTTGTAAATATGCCCAAGAGCTTAATGAAACCGGAGCGGTTGTCGCCAAGGTTGGATCCATACCAGGTGCCATCGGATATGTCTCTTTAAATGTTGTCAATAAAACAGTTAAAGCGTTACAATATAATCATGTAGGTGCAACTGTGGATAGCATACTATCTGGTAAATATGTATTACAAAGACCGTATGTACTAGTAACAAATGGTTCATTAGATGCGCAAAGTGAATCGGTACAGGCTGTATTTTCCTTTTTAAAAAGTGATGATGGTAAATCCTTTTTAAAAAAAGTTGGCTTGGTTAGCCCTGAATAAAAGTAGGTGGTCATATGAATAAAGAAAGAATATCTATTATTTCAAATAATAAATCTAAGGCTATGGTGGAAAAAATAGCAGCACTTATTTTTAAAGCATGTGGTTTAGTCTCTATTATTGCGGTTGTATCAATCACAATATATATGATTATAGCTGGAACACCGGCGATCGCAAAGAAGGGCTTTATTGATATTTTATTTAATCCCATTTGGCGGCCAACCGGAGATAATCCGAGTTTTGGGATACTATATATTATATTAACCTCCATAATTGGCGTGTTTCTAGCGATTATTCTAGGGGTACCTATTGGAATATTAACCGCTATTAATTTATCAGAAATAGCGCGTCCTAGAGCTCGTAAAATCATTACTATGGCAGTAGAATTATTAGCCGGTATACCCTCGGTTATTTATGGTCTACTCGGTGTGTTATTGATTAATCCCTGGATGTATCAATTGGAATTATTAATCTATAAAGGATCGACGACCCATCAGTTTACTGGCGGATCCAATCTATTATCAGCGGTTATTGTACTAGCGATTATGATTTTGCCAACCTTAATTAATATTAGTCAAAATGCATTGCGTAGTGTACCGGATGAATATCGCAAAAGCTCGCTTGCCTTAGGTGCTAGTAGCATTCAAACGATTTTTAAAGTTGTTGTACCTTGTGCCAAACCAGGACTTATCTCAGCTATGGTACTAGCTATTGGACGAGCTATTGGGGAAGCGATGGCAATTGTTCTGGTCGCTGGTAATGTCGTTAACATGCCCTATCCTTTTCAATCGGTGCGGTTTTTAACAACGGCTATTGTTTCCGAAATGGGATATGCAGAAGGTCTCCACCGAGAAGTATTATTTACCATCGGATTAGTACTATTTATCTTTGTTATTGTGATAAACGCTATTCTAACTAGAATAGTAAAAGAGAGGTAACGATGAATCCAGAAAATATGTATCATAAAAAAAGACGTAAGATGGATCTGTTCTTACAAGGATTAATTTATTTATCAAGTATGATCACCGTTGGGTTAATTGTTGTTATTATTGGATATATTGTTCTTCGAGGATTACCGGCTTTTTCTTGGGGATACTTATTCCAAACAACAAGTATATTGAAAGATACGGTTGGTATTTTACCTAATATTATTAATACGATTTATTTAATCCTATTTACTTTGCTTATTGTTTGTCCGCTAGGTATTGGTGGTGCTATTTATTTAAATGAATATGCAACAAATAAGAAGGTAGTAGCTTTAATTTCCTTTACTTCGGAAGTGTTAGCTGGGATTCCATCGATTATCTATGGGATGTTTGGGATGTTGTTTTTTGGTTCCTTTTGTCGATTGGGTTTTTCTATTATTACCGGAGCACTAACATTAGCCATTATGACGTTACCAATTATAAGTCGTAATACGCAAGTAGCGTTGCAAACTGTACCGACGAGCTATCGAGAGGCAGCACTCGGGATGGGGGCTACCAAGTGGTATATGATTCGGACAGTTCTTCTTCCTAGTTCACTGCCAGGCATTCTAACGGGAGTTATACTAGCGATGGGAAGGATAGTCAGTGAATCAGCAGCCTTGTTATTTACTGCTGGTAGTGGGGTATTATTACCGAAAGGACTATTCAACCATATCTTCGATAGTGGGGGAACCTTAACTATTCAGCTCTATTTAGAAATGTCTAAGGCGAACTATGAAAAGGCGTTTGTCATCGCCTTAGTGTTAGTTGTTATTGTTTTATTGCTTAACTTTATCGCCAAAAAACTAAGTAAAATATTTGATGTAAATAGGGGGGTTCAGTAATGGAAAATAAAATTGAAGCACGAAATTTAAATTTATATTATGGAAAAAAACATGCTTTGAAATCCATTAATTTAGATATTAAAACCAATCGAATTACAGCCTTTATTGGACCATCTGGTTGCGGAAAATCAACATTCCTAAAAACGATTAATCGGATGAACGATTATGTGCAGGATATTCGAATTGAAGGAGAAGTATGCCTGGATCAAGAAAATATCTATAATCCCCAAGTCGATACAACTTTGCTTAGAAAGAAAGTCGGTATGGTTTTCCAACAACCGAATCCCTTCCCGATGTCTATTTATGATAATGTTGCTTATGGTCCCCGTATTCATGGGATTAAAGATAAAGCTACATTGGATAAAATTGTTGAAAAAAGTTTACGATCGGCAGCTTTGTATGAAGAAGTAGAAAATCGACTGCACACGAGTGCTATCGGTATGTCTGGTGGGCAACAACAGCGTTTGTGCATAGCTAGAGCATTGGCGGTAGAACCAGAGGTTATTTTATTGGATGAACCAACGAGCGCTTTAGATCCTATTTCAACTTCTAAAATTGAAGAATTATTAATTACCCTAAAGAAGGATTATACGATTGCGATCGTGACGCATAATATGCAACAAGCAAGTCGTATTGCGGACTACACAGCTTTCTTTCTAGTGGGAGAAGTGATTGAGTATGGTAGAACAAAGGATATTTTCAGTATTCCCCAAGATCAACGAACAGAAGATTATATTACGGGTCGATTTGGATAACGAAAAAATGTAAAAGAGAGGAGGATCCTATGTTACGATCAAAGTTTGGAAAAGAATTAGCTATTTTACAAGCCGATTTAAATACGATGTGTTATGGTGTAACAATGGCTATTGAAGAATGTATTACTGCTTTTAAAACACAAGATAAACAGTTAGCTAAAAACATTATTCTAAATGATAAAAAAATCAATGAAATGGAATTAAAAATCGAAGCTAGATGCTTATCTTTAATTTTAAAACAACAGCCAATTGCCACCGATTTACGCAATGTCACGACCGCTTTAAAGATCGTTACTGATTTAGAGAGAATAGGAGATCAAAGTGCCGATATCGCTAAGATTTTATTAACCTTGCATGGAGATTCTATGTATCGTATGGTAGAACACATCCCGAATATGGCTAGCATAGCCAAGGCGATGGTAAAGGAATCGATCGATGCCTTTAACGAAGGCGATGTCGATAAGGCAACAAAAATTAAGGAAAAAGATGATACGTTGGATTCTTACTTTGTTATTGTTAAAGATGAAGTGAGTACCATTATTCGGGAAACGCCAGATAACAGTGATTTAGGTATTGATTTTCTAATGATTGCGAAATATTTCGAAAGAATTGGAGATCATGCTGTGAATATATGTGAATGGATTGAATTTAATCAAACAGGAATATTTAATGATCATCGTTTGTTATAGTAATAAAAAAATAGGGAGGTCCCCTATTTTTTATTTATTCGTATAGTGTAAGGTAAAGTAGGCATACTATTTACGGGCATGGTACGAGGAGAACTATATGAATAAGAAACAAAAGAAATTATTACGGTATAGTATCATTATTTTTGTTTTATTAATTGCATTCTTTGCATCGATTCATACAAAAAAAGGAAGTATTAATCAGCTCTATTATAGTAATCCCATGGCAATCATGGTTAAAGCAATATCAATGGAATTATAAGCCGCGCCCTTCATTAATTGATCCGCAACGACCCACATACTTAAGGCGTGCTCATTTTTTATATCCTTGCGAATCCGGCCAATATGAACGAGTGGATCACCAATAAAAGTACTTGCCATTGGATATATTTGATTGGTAATATCATCGTATACATCGATTCCAGGCGCCTCTTTTAATAGGCTAAATACGGTGTCTAAGTCAATGGGTTGCTTGGTTTCGATATAGATGCTTTCACTATGGCCTCGCTCAACGGGAACTCGAACGCAAGTAGGGTTAATTAAAATTTCTTCCTGTAAAATTTTCTGTGTTTCTAGAATCATCTTCATTTCTTCTTTGGAAAATCCATTATCATTGTTAAATTGATCGACTTGTGGGATGCAGTTAAAGGCAATTGGATAATGTTTTTTTTCACCAACACAAGGTAGGATACGAGCCGTTGGTTTTTTACCATCTAGAATTTCTCTGGATTGGCTGTATAATTCCGTCATTCCAGCATGACCGGCACCGGAAACAGCCTGATAGGTAGATACAATAATTTTAGTTATGGTAAATTCCTTATGCAAAGGATACAAAGCACTCACCATTTGGATAGTGGTGCAATTCGGATTGGCAATAATGCCATTATGTTCACGTAAACATTCTTTATTTACCTCTGGTACGATAAGAGGAACCTTAGGATCCATGCGAAAATGGCTGGTATTGTCTATATTGATGCATCCCTCTTGCAAAGCATACGGCATATACGCTTCTGATACCTTGGCACCAGCTGACCAAAATGCGATATCAATATCTGTAAAGCTAGTAGGCACTAACTCCTCTACAATAAAGGTATGGTTGTGATAGCTGATTTGTTTACCAGCACTTCTTTTTGATGCTAGCAGTGTTATGTTTTGAAAGGGAAATGAGAATTCAAAGAGGCAGCGGAGAATTTCAATACCGACAGCACCAGTGCTACCAACTATGGCAACATTATATTTTTTCATACTTTCCTCCTTTTGGTTATAAGTGGGCATACTAATAGATATGCGATAGTTTATAATTGTTGCCTATTAGATAAAAGGATGGAATTACGAAAATGCACAGAATCGCATTATTTTTTGTTAAATAGTAGCGCTTTATAATTCGGATGTATAAGCGTTGACTATTTAGTTACACTATGCTAATGTATAGGTAGTTAATAAATAACATAGAGGAGGTTTCAACATGAAATTAGTATATGCTTCAAGAACAGGAAATGTAGAATCAATTATTGAAAAAGTAGGAATTAATGATGCAATAAAAATAGAATCAGGAGATGAATCAGTAGACGGTGAATACATATTATTCACATATACAGACGGATACGGAGACATCCCTGCAGAAGTAGAAGGATTCCTAACAAGCAACAGCGAAGGAATTCGTGGTGTATTAGTAAGTGGTGATACAGGATATGGAGAAGCTTTCTGTAAAGCTGGTGACGCTGTTTCTGAACAATATAATGTTAAATGCTTATACAAAGTAGAAAACGATGGAACAGAAGAAGACCTAGCTAAAATCAAAGAAATCTTAAGTTCATTATAATTCTTTTATAAAAAGGAGAGGAGAAACCTCTCTTTTATTGTATATAGGGGACATAAGTATCCTAAAGTATGGATGCACGAAATAATCGCTGAAAGTAAAAGAGAGAGCCATAACTCTCTTTTTTGCTTTAAAAAGACTATAGATGTACCATAATGAATAGTGATACTAGAATTAAAGTATAAATTCTTATATAATAGAGGTAATTAAAGAGGAGTGCATCATGGAACAGTTTAGTAGAACGATACGATTATTACAAGAGGAAAGTATAGAAAGATTATCGAATAAGAAAGTAGCAGTATTTGGCTTAGGTGGCGTTGGAAGTTATGTTGTGGAGGCACTATGTCGCATGGGTGTTGGCCATTTTGTAGTGATTGATAACGATAGGGTAGATATTAGTAATATTAATAGGCAATTGTATGCCTTGCACTCTACGATAGGAAAGTATAAGGTAGATATTGCAACTGATAGATGTAAGGATATTAATCCAAACGTACATATAACAGGTTATAAACAGTTTTATTTGCCGGATCAAGGATTGGAATATATGTTTAGTGATTGTGATTATGTAGTTGATGCGATCGATACCGTTCCGGCTAAAATTGCTATTATAGAAAATTGTCATCATCTATCGATTCCTTGTATTTCCTCTATGGGAACTGGGAACCGATTGGATCCAACTCGCTTTACGATTGGCAATATTGAAAAAACAAAAATGTGTCCGATTGCCAGGAAAATAAGAAAAGAACTAAAGGATAAAGGTATACGAAAGACCAAGGTTATTTGTTCCAATGAAAAACCTATCAAGGTCGATAGTTGTGTACCAGGAAGTGTTAGCTTTGTTCCTAGTAGTGCAGGTATACAAATTGCAAAATTTGTGATAGATGAATTATTACAAAAATAAAGGAGGATTATTATATGGAGGGAATTGTTGCAATAGAGAAAACAAAGGAGGATATAGAACGTTGTAAAAAGGTTATTCAAGAAGAAATAACACTCTCTTTAAGCGAAGAGGAGATAGAAAAAATAACAATAGAGATCATGGATACAGCCTTATATATTGGTGGTGGTTTTGACACGGAATCAATCCGATATTTAGCCAAAGAATACCAAACTAAGGGTGGTGTTGAAAGGTGTCTAGAAAGGGGGTAAAAGAATGCAACAACATATAGAAATAGAAACACCAAGAGGTATTATGCGGGGGTATTTTCATCGTCCTAACAAGGATTCCTTCCCTGTATGTATAATATTTCATGGTTTTACTGGACAGAAAACAGGAACTAAATTTTCGTATGTTCAAATATCACGACAATTAGAAAAACAAGGAATTGGAAGTTTGCGAATGGACTTTCTTGGTAGTGGCGAAAGTGATTTAGGCTTTGAAAATATGACATTTAGTGAAGAGCTGAAAGAAGCGATTATACAATTAGAAAAAGTGTTAGAGATGCCAGAGGTAACCGAAATTTATGTGTTAGGTCACTCTATGGGTGGAGCTATCGCAAGTGAGGTGGCCAAACGTTATCCACAAATCATTCAGCGATTATGTTTATGGGCACCAGCCTATAGTCTGCCTGCTACCTTACGCCAATTACAAAATGAAAGGCAATCGGTTGCCAAAGGTATATATGATCATGGTGGATTTAAGATTAGTGAGGACTTTGTAGAAGATATAATTTCCTGGAATTTATATAAGGATTTAGGTATCTATCAAAATAAATTATTAGTCATTCATGGGACAAAGGATACTACCGTTCCCTATGCAATCCATAAAAAATATCTGCGTTCTTTTACACCTGATTTAGAATTTTTAACCATTCCAGATGGCGATCATAACTTTGATAAATTAGCTGATATGAATACGGTTATGGATGCAACTCTACAATTTCTTATATAAAGAAAGAGTGGAAAACGCTGATATATAGATAAGAATTAAAATTAGTTGACATTGAAGGGTGTAATACCTATAATTATAGTGTTCATATGAACTCTAAAGTCCCCGGTAAGGATAAGGAGAAATACGATGAGACAAACAACAATGGCAAAAGAAGCCACTATCGAAAGAAAATGGTATGTTATTGACGCTACAGGACTAACTTTAGGTCGTTTAGCTTCCGCAGTAGCAACTGTATTAAGAGGTAAACATAAACCTACCTATACACCACATGTGGATACAGGTGATTATGTTATCATTATTAATGCTGAAAAAGTAGTTATGACAGGTAAAAAGTTGGATACCGTTAAATATTATCATCACTCTGGATGGTTAGGTGGTTTAAAGGTTAAGACAGCTAGAACATTCCAAGAAAAAAATCCAACTGGATTTGTTGAAGCAGCTGTAAAGGGAATGTTACCACATAACACATTAGGTAGAAAACAAGGTATGAAATTACATGTTTATACTGGAAGTAAGCATCCACATGCAGCACAAAATCCAGAAGTTATGGAATGTAAAGGGTAGGAGGAAGAACAATGGCAAATGTACAATATAGAGGCACTGGACGTAGAAAATCAGCTGTTGCTAGAGTTATATTAACACCAGGTACTGGAAACATTACGATTAATAATAGACCAGCTAAGGAATATTTACCATCTGATATATTATTAGTAATTGTCAATCAACCATTAGAACTGACAAATACAAAAGATAAATTTGATGTTAGTGTAAATGTATACGGTGGAGGATACTCTGGACAAGC
>CAKVJS010000024.1 GCA_934754755.1 uncultured Erysipelotrichales bacterium | reverse complement strand
CCTCAATACTATATGTATTCGCTGAAATAGTCTTACATTTCCAAGCGTGTTCTTGATGATAAATCGTAATATCCTGACTGGATGACAAATGTTGATCATATAAGGCAAGGACATCGGCGATCGCCTTATTGCTTTTATTATCAAACAAACGATACAATCGCTTATAACCAGGATTCGTAATCTTCTCTGTATTTTCCGAGATCTTAATCTTTGGCACTATCCTATCACCACAAGTAATCGCCGCCAATTTATAAACCCCGCCAAAAACAGGTGATGATTGTGAGACAATTAAATTTTCACCAACACCGAAGGAATCAATTTTGGCATCTTGTGCTAATAAAGAACGGATTAAATATTCATCTAATGAATTTGATACGGTTATTTTCGTATCGTATAAACCAGCTTCATCCAGTAAAGCTCGGGCTTGCTTTGATAGATAGGCCATATCCCCACTATCTAGACGAATCCCTAATAGCTTTTTACCCATTGGATGCAGTACTTCTTTAGCCACCCGAATGGCATTTGGTACACCACTTTGCATCGTATTATAAGTATCTACTAGTAGTGTACAACTATCTGGATAAATATTTGCATAGGCTTCAAAGGCTTCATACTCTGTATCAAAGGATTGCACAAAAGAATGAGCCATCGTACCGACAACCGGTATATTAAACAGTTTACCAGCAGCTACAGTAGCACTACCAGCTACCCCACCAATATACGCAGCGCGCGCTCCATACACAGCGCCATCATACCCTTGCGCACGACGACCCCCAAATTCTAAAACAGCATGATCTTTTGCTTCTCGTACAATTCTATTTGCCTTTGTAGCAATTAAAGATTGGTGGTTGATAGTTACCAATAATAAGGTTTCAATAAGTTGTGCTTCAATACATTTTGCCTTCACCGTTACTAATGGCTCATTGGGAAAGATTGGTGTTCCCTCCCGAATCGCATAAATAGATCCGGTAAAATGAAAATCCTGTAAATATAGTAAAAAATCCTCATCAAACTTATGTAAGGAACGTAGGTACGTAATGTCCCCCTGACTAAAATGTAAATCATTGATACATTCTATCAATTGTTGTAATCCCGCAAAAATAGAGTATCCCCCATGATTAGGATTATTTCGATAAAACATATCAAAATATACATATTGGTCTTTGTTCCCCTGTTTAAAATAGTTATATGACATTGTTAACTCATATAAGTCCATGACTAATGTTAAATTTCTTTTGCTTCCTACTGTATGCATCACAAGTTCTCCTTATATATTAATATCATATACTTTTTAACATAGAAAAGCTATAACTTAAAAGTATAAATCATAGGATTTTGATCTTTGTGAAGGCATACCTTGGGGCATTTCTGAAATAGGCATAACACTTCCTGGCATATTCGTTTGTGGTAACGAAGGATTTACCGGTACTTGTGGTGGTACATTGGTCGGTTTCATTTGTCCCATCATACCTGGTTGGGTCATTGGTGAACCTTGATTCATCGAAGAAAAATTCGTTTGTGGTGGTGTAATCATTGGTGGAACAGAACCATTCAAAGCTGGATTAGAAGGCATGGTAGGTGGTAAAGATGGGCTAATGTTTCCTTGTGTTATCGATTGTGGAACATTGCCACCTTGACTAATTGGTTGTGGAATCGGTTGAACTTGTTGTTCTTTATATAGAACTGGAACTAACATTCGTTGTCCTATTTGTAATGTAGAGCCAGATCCTAATTGATTCATATTACGTATTAAATCCGCTGTCGTATTAAATCTTCGCGCAATTGCATAGAGCGTATCACCTTGTCTTACATTATATACGTAAATTTTTCCTGCTTCCGATGAAGATAAGGAAAATGGAGCTGGCATTTGTCCCGCCATTTCTGATTGCGGTTGTTGTCGATCAAATAAATTATTCATGTAATTATTATACACGTTTATCCCTCCTACATTAACCTATGCAACTGGGATAATGACTACTGGGCAAACACACAATCACATGAATTTGTGCCTACGTATTATTCTTTGCTAGTTTTTCTAAGGCATCCTTAGCTGCCTGTTGTTCTGCTCTTTTTTTACTAGAGCCCTTACCTTTGCCTAACACCATATCATCCATCGTCACAACGACTTCAAAAATAGGTGCATTGGCTGGCCCTGATGTAGATAATAATCGATACACTACTGTTTTTCGTTGATCTGACTGAATTAATTCCTGCAGTGTTGTTTTAAAATCGGTAATATCTTCTCGATTCACATCATCGATATGTTGATAAATCGTCTTATGTAACATACGTTCTACTTGTTTTTCATCACCATCGCAACTGATAGCCCCGATCATTGATTCAAATACATTAGCGAGTACGCTATCCCGATTATTACCGCCATTATTACGCTCTCCGGTTCCTAAAAGTATTAAATCTCCTAATTTGAGTTCTCTTGCAAACCTAGCTAGGGATTCTTCTCGTACTAATTTTGAACGCAGAGTTGTTAGCTGCCCCTCTGGAATATCAGGAAAAAGTTTAAATATATACATCGATACATGATATTGTAAAACCGCATCTCCTAAAAACTCTAATCGCTCGTAATGTTTTACCTTCCCCCCTTTTTCATTCGCATAAGAAGGGTGAGTAAAAGCTTCTCGATATAGTTCTATATTTTGATAGGGAACCTCCATTCTCTCTAAAAATTTTTTGATTTTCACAATATCAATCCTTCCTTTATTTTCTGAGCAACTTCACGGTTCACCATTGTACTGGCAATATGCATAGCACTTTCAAATGCTGCTGCATTGCTGGCACCGTGCGCCTTGATTACTGGTTTTTCTAAACCGATCATAAGTGCTCCTCCGGCACTATCGGCATTAAATACTTGCGAGCAATGCATCAGATTATCTTTTGCAAGCCAAGCTCCAATCTTACCTTTGGTAGAAGAGAGCAAGGAATCCTTGATTACACGAAACATTGTATTGGCAACACCTTCTGCTGTTTTTAAAGCAATATTGCCACTAAAACCATCGGTTACAATGACATCCACTTCTCCTGCCAAGATCTCTTTACCTTCTATATTACCAACAAAATGAATCATTGGATTATTTTCTAATAGGGTATATGTCTCTTGATGCAAAGCATCACCCTTATGATTTTCACTACCAATATTCAGCAAAGCCACGCTAGGTTTTGCTTTCGTATATACGGCACGCATATATATGCTTCCCATAATCGCGAAGGATAATAACTGCTGAGCTGTATTTTCTGCATTTGCACCAACATCTAACATCACCATAGGTTGTTGTTGCAGATTTGGTAATTGCGCCATTAAACAGGATCTCTCGACCCCTTTTAATCGTTTCAAAAAAAGGGATGCTGCTGCAAAATAGGCGCCGGTATTACCACAAGAAACAACCGCATCTACTGTTCCTTTTCTAGCTAAAAGCATAGCCTTAACCATACTCGCTTCCTTTTTATGACGAATACCGACAATGTTTTCGTGCATGTCGATAACATCTCTAGCATCTTCTAGAATCACCTGCGGATGCTTGGCTAGTACCTGTAACTCTTCTACTTTACCAACTACATATAACGTATCTTCTGTGTTTTTTTGTAAAAAAGCCTCGCAGGCCTGTACTACAATTTCACTACCCCGATCACCGGACATAGCGTCAATCGCTAATTTCATTGTTTCACCTCTTTATCTTTTTAATCAATATATTGATTATTTTGTGTTAACTTTTGCTTTATATCAGACAACATCCTTTGGTAGGCTGGATCCTGACTTGATGATTCCAAAAGTAATTGAACATCTTTTCTAGCTACCTCTAGTATATCACCATCTTGGCTTATCGAAGCAATCGTAAAGACAGGTAAGCCACTTTGTTTATCCCCTAATAAATCTCCTGGTCCACGCATTTTTAAATCGAAGGCGGATAAGGCAAAACCATCATGGCACTCCGTTATATAACTCAATCTCTCACGAGCCTCTTCACTGGAGCTGTTGGATAGTAAATAACAATATGCCTTGCTTGTCCCCCGACCAATTCGTCCACGTAATTGATGCAATTGACTAAGTCCAAAACGTTCCGCATTGTAAATAATCATCATGTTAGCATTGACAACATTGACTCCCACCTCAATGACGGTAGTGGAAACCAATATCTGAATTTCTCGTAACATAAAGGCCTGCATCATTTCATCTTTCTGATCGGCTGTCATTTTTCCGTGCAAAAGGCCAATCGTATATCTTCCTTTAAAATAAGCTTGCATTGCCGCATAGATCGAAGTGGCATCCTTGCTATGTAATGCTTCACTTTCACTAATGAGCGGACAAACAACATAACACTGTCCGCCACTATCCAAGTAGGCTCTTACCTCCTTTAATATTGGTTTCATGGTGCTTGCCTTTATCCATTTGGTAATGACACTTTGACGTCCTTGTGGCATAGATTTAATCGTGGAAACATCCATATCCCCATATAAACTGATCGCAAGAGTGCGTGGAATGGGAGTTGCACTCATGATTAAAAAATCCACCTGTTTTCCTTTATCCTTGAGTGCCTTTCTTTGTTTAACACCAAAGCGGTGTTGTTCATCAGCAATGACCAACCCCAAACGATGATACACAACTTTTTCCTGAAATAGAGCGTGTGTACCAACCACAATATCTATTTCACCATTCTCTAATTGTTCATAAATACTCCGTTTTTGTTTATCCGTATATTTTCCAACTAATAAAGCTATATGTAAGTCGCATTCTTTAAATAAATCAGTTAAAGCCTGATAATGTTGCGAAGCTAGTATTTCTGTGGGCGCCATAAATGCACATTGAAAACCAGCCAAGCAACAGGCTTGCATAGCAATAGCACCAACGATTGTTTTTCCACTACCTACATCTCCTTGTACAAAGCGGTACATCATCTGATCACTTTGTAAGTCATCTAAGATAGCTTGACAGGCGGTAATTTGATCCTTCGTCAAAGAAAAAGGAAGGGTATCAATAAAATCGTTAATTTTTTTTCTATCAAATTGCTTAGAAACACCCCATTTTTCCTTTCGATGTCGCTTCACATATTGCATCGTAAGTTGAAATTGAAAAAATTCTTCATACTTTAAATACCGCAATCCCGATACAATATCCTTTGTTGTTTGGGGAAAATGAATACAACGGACAGCCATCTCCTTATGGATTAAGGAATGTTTTTGCATCAGTTCTATCGGTAACGTATCCACGATTTTGCCTTGTTTATACAATAAGGCCTTTTTTATGTAGCCTTGAAAGGATTTCTGGGATATTCCCTTTTTTAAGGAATATACAGGTGTGATAGCAGGCAAAGCTGCTAAGGGTTGTAAATAAATATCACTTGCTACCAACTGCTTTTTGTCCGCCTTATATACCCCACGCAGTGTAAGAACCTCACCAATATGCATTTGTTTAACAATATACGCTCGATTAAAGACGGTAACTTCTATCTGTTGTTCTTGATAGGATAAAGTGAATACAAATCGGGAAAAGCGACCCCGATAATAAACCTTAGGAACAGACACCAGGGTTCCTTCAATGGTTACTTTTTCGTGATCGATTAGATCGGTTGCTTTGATTATATCATAGCGATAAGGGTATGTGCAAAGCAAATGTTCTACTGTATAAATGCCCATCGTCTCCAACAAGGAGATTCGACTTTTGGTTATGGAAAGTACAGCTATAGGTGTGTTATCCATAGCTATCTCTTTTCTTTATTACGATGTCTTTATTATACCATTTATACATACATCTTCCCCTTTTATTACGTACTATTGACCGGCCAACATTTCTTTAGCAGCCGCATATTGTAATTGATATTCTGCCAATTTCTTCTTTTCTAAATCTACTTTTTGTTTTGGTGCCTTATTAACAAAATTAGGATTCGCTAACATTTTTTGACAACGTTCGATTTCTAGTAAAAGATGTTCACATTGTTCTTTCACCTTTTTTTGTTCTTCCTCTTTATTAATATACTTTCCTAGGGCAACGGATACTGTATTTCCACCCTTAACCGCTTTTTTCGCTACTTCACCATCTTCCGCCTGCTCGTTGACGCAAACCGCATTACATAATCTTTTAATATAGGGGCTCGCTATGGCTAGTACTTCATCTAAAGAATTCCCTTTACTATCAATGCTATAAGTAATTTCGATAGATCGTTTAATTGTATATGTAGCACGTACTTCACGAATCGCCTTTATTATATCAATCATATAGGCAAAGGGCTCTTTACAGTATACAAAATCAAAGGCAGTATTTACTTCTGGCCACGGAGCAATACATACAGATTCTTCCCGATCTGGTAATATTTCAAATAATTCTTCCGTAACAAAAGGCATAAAAGGATGTAACATTCGGACAATCGCATCAAATACATAGACTAGCGTATACACGCTTGCCTCTTTTTGTTCGTTATCATCACTCGCTAAAGAGGTTTTTGATAATTCAATATACCAAGAACAAAAATCAAACCAGATAAAGCGATATAATGCGTTTCCCACATTCACAAATTCAAAAGCCTCCATATTCGTATCGACCTCTTGGATCACCTCATTAAGGCGATGTAAAATCCACTGGTCACAAATATTTAAATTTTTAGGTACTGTATTATAAGCTTGTCCTTCTTCCATATGTAATTGAATAAAGCGAGCTGCATTCCATATTTTATTAATAAAATTCCAAGAAGCTTCCAATTTTTCTGGGGTGTAGCGTAAATCCATACCAGGGGCTGAATTCGTAGTTAAAAAGAAACGTAACGTATCCGCTCCATACTTTTCGATAACATCCATGGGATCCACCCCGTTGCCTAATGACTTAGACATCTTACGGCCTTGTTCATCACGGATCAAGCCATGAATGAGTACATGTTTAAAAGGCCTTTGTTGAGTAACTTCCAGGGATTGAAAAATCATACGACTTACCCAAAAGAATATAATATCATAGGCTGTCACAAGTGTATTGGTTGGAAAATAACGTTTAAATAAGGGGGTTTCCAAATCTGGCCAACCCAATGTAGAAAATGGCCATAACGCACTTGAAAACCAAGTATCTAGTACATCTTCCTCTTGGATCCAATCCCCACTTGGCGCACTTTTTCCAACATATAATTCGCCGGTTTGTTTATGATACCAGGCAGGAATTCGATGTCCCCACCAAAGTTGACGAGAAATACACCAATCCTCTATATTTTCCATCCATTGACTAAATATCTTTTCAAATCTTTCCGGTACAAAAGAAACTTTATCCTCCGCATTCAATTGATTCGCTAATGCCTCTTTCGCAAGTGGATCCATTTTCACAAACCATTGTTTAGAAAGATATGGTTCGACTACTACACCACTTCTTTCCGAGTGCCCTACTTGATGGGTATATGGTTCAATACAATCTACATAGCCAGCTTGTTGTAAATCAGCCACTAACGCTTGGCGACAAGCAAACCGATCCATACCCTCATATTTACCAGCTAAAGCATTCATCGTTCCATCATCATGCATACAAATAGGCATTTCTAACTGATACTTTTTCGCCAACTGAAAATCGTTTGGATCATGGGCTGGTGTACACTTCATAACGGCAGTTCCAAAATCTCGATCAATATAACTGTCTGCAAGAACCGGTAGCACTTCTCCATTAGCAGGATTAATAACTGATTTACCAATAAAGTTATGATAACGTTCATCTTCCGGATGGACAAAAATCGCTTGATCCGCAAACATCGTTTCTGGTCGCGTCGTTGCAATGATAACCGTCTGATCACTATCCACAACTGGGTATGTAAAATGATATAGTTTTCCTTCGACTTCTTTATAAATCACTTCGATATTAGACAGAGCTGTTCTTTGCTTTGGATCCCAATGGATAATCCGTTTTCCTTGATAAATATACCCCTTATTATACAAGCGAATAAAAACTTCATTAACCGCATCGTTTAATCCCTTATCTAATGTAAATCGTTCCTTAGAATAGTCAAGAGACAACCCTAACTTAGCCCATTGTTGGCGGATAATATCCGCATACTCTTCTTTCCAAGACCATGTTTTTTCAAGAAATTTATCCCGCCCTAAATCATAGCGAGACAATCCTTCTTGTGCCATTCTCTGTTCCACTTTTGCTTGGGTAGCAATACCCGCATGATCCATACCTGGCAACCACAGGGCATCATATCCTTGCATCCGCTTGTAACGTATGATCATATCTTGAATTGTTGTATCCCAGGCATGCCCTAGATGTAATTTCCCCGTTACGTTGGGTGGTGGTATAACAATTGTATACGGTTTTTTAGAAAGATCGCCAGCCTCAAAATACTTCTTTTCTAGCCATTTTTCATACTTTCCTGTTTCTACCGTTTTATGATTATATTTTGAAGCTAATTCTTTATGCATTACGACTCTCTCCCTTATCTTCATCAATAAACATTGCCTTATGATTTTTTATATATGTTGCTGCCTTTGTTAATACATCTGAAGTTTTTAACATTTCTATTATCGTGCGAGTATAATCCGCAAAGTTATAGTTTGCATATTTTTGATCAATATCATTTTCTTCATCATCTAAGTCCTGTTCAATAATTTGTGCTAAACGAGCCGCTGCCTTAATTAAATCAGCGATATTGGGACAATCAATATCACGGAATGCTTGTTGGACGTAAGGACGATATTTTTCATACTGTTCTTCAATAAAGAAAGAATGTAAGGATCCCCTTCCCCCGCGCATTGCAATCTCTACCAAGTATATAGCATAGATCATGCGTTCTCCGTCGCTTAAAACATCATATAAAGATAGATCTGACTCTCCGTCTTGTTCATATAAGCCATCTTCTTTACCAATAATATGAAATAAAATAGCATTGGTTAAATCCTTATCATCTATGGCATCGAACTGTTCACTTGTAATGCTTTTATACTTCTCTAAATCTTGTAAATACTTCTCATTTGCCTTTTTTTGTAGTTGTTTAGCTTTGATAAGCCGATTTATTGTTACGACTACTAAAAACACTAAACCAATCATTAGTATTGATGTAAAATTCATCCGTATCTCTCCTTTTCAACATAAAAAAAACACCGCCATAAGGACGAATGTTCGTGGTACCACCTTACTTTACATATGATGCATATGCCTTTACACTTTAACGCAGTGGTACGTGTTTACCTACTCTTTTTCACTAAACAAGCTCCTGGGCTACCTTTTATCTGTTGACTTACCCTATTTCCACCAACAAGGATTCTCTATAAAGCTACCAGATATACTCCTCCCATTCTATGCTACCAATATTCTAACAAAATCACTTTTCATAGTCAAACTTTTATACTAGAAATCGTTTACAAAATATAAAAAAAGGCATAGTGCCTTTCCTATGCTGCCTCTGCATCCTTACTTAGATAATCGCTCAATGAGTGTTTGTGTGCCATCTAAATAATATAATAACCTTGATATTTTAACAATATTTTTGATTTCATCCTTTTCTATTTCGATATACGGTACTATACATAATAAACAAGATAATAATCGTTTTTCCTCCGGTAACAGTTCCACATTATTTAAATAATAGGTCGCAATACCATCTAAGTCAAAAAGCAATTCTGGAACTTTTTGATACATACTATAAATATCATAGATACAAATATTAATTTCCATCTTATCTATCGCTATTAATTTTTGTTCTCCCATTAATATATGTTGATAATTAAAGTTATTATAAATGACCGAAAGTCGAACTGAATCATTATCTAAAATATAATCGTTATATTTTTCTAAGTACATTCTTGCTCGGTGTAAAAATTCCCGAATCCGATAATAGTTAAGAACAAAGATCCATCCAGAAGGCGTCCTTTGATACATCTTTTCATAGTTATCCATTAAGGAAAGGTAGTACTGTTCCCTTTCCTCAATGACTTTCGTGATATCTTGCATCTGTTGATTAAAATAATTTTGTGAAACATTATACTGAAAAAAGGACTCATTATGAATATAAGATAAGTACTCTAAGTATGTTTTTAACTTAATTTCCTTCATAATGATTTGGTCATTTTCCAGCCATGGCATGACATAAAAATAATAATTACCAAAGGCAGTGGTAGCTGATCCATTGCAATTTTTGATAATATCCACAAAGCATTTCAAATGCAAAGAACGAATATGTTCAAAGGCAATATCCATATTTCTGGTTGCCGTAAATTTCAAGGCATAAAATCGATCCATTGCTTTTACTTTATATACATATTCTGTAACCTTTATAAAACCAACGGCCTGTATCCCATAGAAATTTAATAGCGTTTCTCTCATGGAGCATACGGTATAATCAAGACGCAGCCTTTTTCTAATTCTCTATTTTGATTGTATTCTTTAATTGTTAATTCATCACCTGCATAGCGTTCCGCAATGGATTGATACGTATCTTCCTCTTGTACAATATATAAATAGTACGTTCCTACACTATCATTAGTATCCTGAAAGAT
>CAKVJS010000023.1 GCA_934754755.1 uncultured Erysipelotrichales bacterium | reverse complement strand
CAATACAGCACCAGATAAAACGGTTGATGTAAATGATATTATAGAAACCGTGAATCATTTTACATGTTTTGATTATATGCTAACTCATGCAGACGAGGAATTAACTGAGAATATGATCAAAGAATACCATAGACTTTTAAAGAGAGGTACTTCTGACGAGCGCAAGGAATGGTTTCGTGTCGGTGATTATTAGGCAAGGGCTAATGCAGTGGGAGATATGAAAATAGCATCCCCATCGAAGGTAGCTAGTGAAATGAAGAAGATGCTTGCGGACTATCATGGGAAAAATACTGTTTTAATTGAGGATATCATAGAATTTCACCACCGCTTTGAAAGTATCCATCCCTTTCAAGATGGAAACGGAAGGGTCGGGCGCATTATTATGTTTAAGGAATGCTTGCAGCATGACATTATGCCCTTTATCATTGATGACGAACATAAGATGTTCTATTACCGTGGTCTAAAGGAATATGAATTTGAAAAGGGGTATCTTACAGATACCTGCCTTTCGGCACAGGATCGGTATGCAGTATTGGTGTCATATTTCTTTCCGGAGATTTTTCAAAAAGGATCGGAGCTTGCATAATCATAATAAAAAATTACAATTCCTAAATACATAATTAGAAAATAGGTTTAAAGAGATCTATTTTTTATTTTGCTTCCTATAGTGATTAGGTGAAACACCATATTGTTTTTTGAAAGTTCGAATAAAATGTGTCGTATTTTCATATCCGATTCTTTCACTAATATCACAAATTTTTAGATCTGTGGAGTTAAGATATTTAATCGCCTTATTAAGTTTTATAGTTTGAATCATTTCCTTGAAGTTTTGGCCTGTGTGAAGCTTAATAAGCCTACTTAAATGAGAGATGGTAAAATTAAAGGTATGGGAAAGTTCTTCTAGGGTTACTGTTTTATAATTGTTTTGAATATAAATAAGAATATCAGAAAGATATTGATTACTTTTTCTAAGCTCGGTTGGTAGTTCCACCGTGCTTTTTTTGCCTCTTAGTAAATTCACGAATAGAATTAGTAAAACGTAGTTCAACATTTTATTGCTATATTTTCTTATTTCTAAGGACTCAATAAAGATGTGTTTGATGGACATTCTTACTGTGGTGCTATTATTTGTTCTAAAGATAATATAGTTGTTGTAACTCCTAGTATACAATATTTTAGTGAAGAAGGAGGCTAGGATATTATCATCATCGAGAATTTCGGAGAAGATATTATCAAAGGTACTTTTGCGCACTAAAATGTTTATGACGATTGATTCATCAAAGACTTCTACAGAATGTTCTGCATCGGGAGATAGAATACATACATCCCCTTCCTTTAATAGTATCCTATCACCCATAATATTTTGAATGCAATGACCAGAATATATATATAGTATTTCAAAGAAGGTATGTTTATGCGTAAACACAGGTGTATAGCGATCGTGCTTAAAGACAATCGTAGTTAAATCTTCATTATTGAATATATCATCCTCTAAAAAAGTATAGGAATCAAAGTGAAAATTCAACTCAGGAATAATAATTTTATTCTTTTTCACAAATTCAAGATCTATCGAATCGGTAAATTTTTTATATTGTAAAGGATTTTGTTTTGCAAGATGGTATTCTTTATAAAAAAGTTCTCGAGTATTATATTCCTTAAGATACGCATCTAATTCTTGCATGTTCATAGTATCACCTCAGAACTTACCGTAAGTATTTACATGGCTTGTAAGGATATCCTAACTGTGATATCAAATAATGTCAACTTTTTTCGACAAGTTGTGTCATTGGCTTATCTTATGAAATCGTTTAAAATCAATATAAGCGATATATATAGGAGAAGATATCGCAGGAGGAGTTATGGATATAAAGAAAACAAATAAGACAGGATTTCCCGAAAACTTTTTATGGGGTGCAGGTACATCCGCTTTTCAAGTAGAAGGTGCTTACAATGAGGATGGAAAGGGATTAACGAGTGCAGATTTACATTCTTTTTTAAAATCAGAAAAGCAAGCAGATACAAAAGTTACGGCAGATTTTTATCACAAGTATGAAGAAGACATACGACTTATGAAGGAGCTTGGTTTGCGTTGTTATCGTTTTTCGATTTCATGGGCTCGGATCTTTCCAAATGGTAATGATGCAAGTGCCAATGAACCGGGCGCAGACTTTTATGACAAGGTTATTGATCTTCTTGTAAAGTATGGTATAGAACCGATTGTAACACTGTATCATTTTGATATTCCACAGAACCTAGTGGAGATCTATAATGGATGGGCAAATAGGCAATGTATTGAGGATTATGAAAGATACGTGCAATACTGCTTTTCTAGATACGGTGATCGGGTCAAATATTGGATTACGATCAATGAGCAGAGAGTTATCGCTGAGTCTAAATCATTAATTGGATATAATGAAAAAGAAGCCAGTAATTGGGAGACAACAAGGCATCAAATGAATCATCATCTGTATCTAGCCAATGCAAGAGCAATGAAACTATGTCATAGGATGCTTCCGAATGCAAAGATTGGGGCAGCTGTTTCGTATTTAACTACCTACCCTGCTTCGTCAAAACCAGAAGATGTTTTTGCGGCAAAGGAATTAGAAGATATATGGTCATTTGCGACGATGGATGTGTATTATTATGGCGATTATCCAGCGTATTATAAAGCATATATGGAGGAACAAAATATTTCTCTTCAAATCGAAGCATCCGACTATGAAACTATGCAAGGTGCTAAGCCTGATTTTATCGGTATTAATTGGTACCAAACAGCGACCGTCATGCATAATGAAACGATTATCGAGGAAGAAAAGAACGATCAAATCGAACCAACAACAATGGGGCTTGGTGGACGCGTTAAAATCGTTAAAAATCCAAATTTACCTTATACAAAATGGGGTTGGCCGATTGATCCGAAAGGTTTCCGTTTAGCCTTAAGAAAGGTATATGAACGGTATCATTTGCCTATTATCATCACGGAAAATGGTTTGGGAGCGATTGATCAGTTAACAGATGATGCTAAAATCCACGATGATTATCGGATTGATTTTCTAAAGCATCACCTGTTAAGTATTAAACAAGCTATAGAAGATGGAGTGGAAGTTATCGCTTACAGTTATTGGTCTTTTATTGATATTTTAAGTTCTAGTAACGGAATGAATAAGAGATATGGTCTTGTATATGTTGAGCGAGATGAATTTAATATAAAAAGTTTACAACGAATTAAGAAAGACAGTTATATGTATTATCAAAGTATTATACAAGAAAATGGATCCAATTTAGAGTGATATAAAGGATACATAGAAGAACGTATGAATGTAAGAACAAAAAGGAGAGGAAGTATGGCTACATTGAATCATTTTTTACAAGAAAAATTAACACCAGCTGCCAATAAGTTTGGTAATAATATTGTTTTAAGTGCCATTACAAGAGGGGTTATGGCATCTTTGCCACTGACATTAGGGACATTTCTAATCGCCATTGTGGCGAACTTTCCCATTAAAGCATGGACAGATTGGCTAACATCCATTGGACTTAGTACCCATTTAAATGCAGTTGTTGGGGCAACAACAGATATGTTAGCGATCTATTTTGCCTTTACGGTTGCTTATAATTATGCAAAACTGAAAGGTTCAGATGAATTAATCGCTGGTGTATTATCACTGGCATCGTTTATTATCCTAATACCGCAACAAATTAAAGGTGCAGATGGGAACTTTATAGCTGCCATAGAAAAAGATTACTTAGGTAGTGGCGGTATATTTGTGGCAATGCTTACGGCTGTTTGTATTAGTGCATTGTATTGTTTTCTAGATAAGAAAGGTCTAGTTATTAAGCTACCAGATAGCGTGCCTGAAATGGTGTCCAAGTCATTAGGACCGGTTTTTATCTCAATGATTATTTTTATTGTTGTATTATTGGTACGTATTGGATTCGCATATACGTCTTTTAAAACGATATTCGCTTTTATCAATACGATGATAGGAAACCCGATTATGCATCTAGGTTCTTCTACTTTTGCCTTGTTAATCTTCTTTACCATTTCCAATATATTATTATGGTGTGGTATTCATCCAGCATCTCTGCAAGGAATCTACATGCCCGTAGCGATGGGTGCGATAGCCGGCAATGTAGCAGCCTTTCAACAAGGTAAAGCATTACCCTACTTACCATTCATGGTATTATTCTTTAATTATGTAGGAGCAGGGGGTAATGGTAATACGCTTGGACTTGCGATTAATATGGCTGTACTGGCGAAATCAGATCGGTATAAGTCATTAGGTAGAATCGCACTTGTGCCTAATATCTTTAATGTCAATGAACCGTTGATTTTTGGAACACCCATTGTTTTTAATCCATATTTCTTTGTTCCTATGGCCTTATCTTCAATGATAACAGGTGTAGTTGGAATATTGTTCATTAAGATGGGAGCGTATACTGCCTTTAATCCACTTGTTCAATTACCTTGGACAACACCACCAGCGGCTACTGCATTCATTACTGCTGGACTTACGGCAGCGTTAGGTGTATTGTGTGCGATTATTACTTCAGTAATTTTATACTATCCTTTCTTTAAGATCGCCGATAAACAGGCAGTAAAAGAAGAACAAGAAAAGATTAAGGAAAATAAGAAAGGTGAGAAAAATAATGATTAAAATTGGATTGTTTTGTGCTGCCGGTATGTCTACTAGTATGTTAGTAGGGAAAATGACAAAAGCAGCTAAAGATAAGGAACTGGATGTTGCTGTAAATGCATATCCAGAATCAAATCTTTCCCATATATTGGATGAAGGAATAGATGTAGTGTTGTTAGGGCCGCAAGTAAAATTTAAACTTCCTTCTCTGCAATCTCTGTGTGATACAAAGGGGGTCCCCATTGCTGTCATTGATCCTGTGGATTATGGCATGATGGATGGAGATAAGGTATTATCCGATGCATTAGCACTGATAGAAAGTAAAGTATAGATAGCCTTGTGCAATTCTATGTAATAGAGAGGGATACTATGAAGATTATAAATTTAAAAATAAATCACCTAACCAATCCATTAGGTTTTAGTTTCGATACAGCGGTCGTATCCTTTGTTACTTGTGATACAAAAGCAAAAGAACAGAAAGCAGCTAAAATAGAGGTTGCTTATGATAGGGAATTTAACCATGTCATTTATAATAGTGGAAAAAATATAGAAATTGATAGTTTAGGATTTGCGTTGCCGATTATTTTAAAACCACGGACTCGTTATTATTATCGGGTAACGGTATGGGCTGATAATGGGGAAGAAGCAACCAGTGAGGTTGCTTGGTTTGAAACGGCGAAGAAGGACGAATTATGGCAAGCCAAGTGGATAACACCAGACTTCGATAAGAACGTACATCCGGAATTGTGTAAAAAATTTACCATCCCAACAAAATCTATTACATCAGCTCGCGCCTATGTATGTGGACTTGGTTTTTATGAAATGAATATAAATGGAAAAAAGTGTGGGGATGAATATCTTACACCAAACTTTAATGCTTATAATAAATGGCTACAATATCAAACGTATGATATTACCGATATCGTAGAAAAAGAAGAAAATAGTATGGTTATTACATTAGGGAATGGATTATATAAGGGTCGCTTTGGTTTTGATAGTGAAGAAAATATTTATGGTGATACCTTTGCCTTATTATGTGAGGTAGTCATTACTTTTGAGGATGGAACGACAGCGGTAATAGGATCTGATGAAACTTGGTTCGCAAAGAAAAGCAAAATCCTTTCTAGTAATATCTATGATGGGGAAGTGTATGATGCTAGTTTCGATAACAACGCTATCTATAAAACAAAAGAGATCGAACTAGGTTATGATCGATTAGAGGCTCGAAAAAGTCTGCCAGTAGTGATTAAAGAGAGGATACAACCCGTTGAAGTAATACAAACACCATTGGGAGAAACTGTGTTGGATATGGGTCAAAACATGGTCGGTTGGGTAACCTTTAGAACGGATGCGCCCAAAGGTACAAAAATACGATTACAATATGGGGAACTCCTACAAGAAGGGAACTTTTATAGGGATAACCTAAGAACTGCAAAAGCAGAATTCACCTATATCTCGGATGGAACAGAAGCAGTTGCTAGACCCCATTTTACATTCTATGGATTTCGGTATGTAAAGATAAGTGGTTGGCCTGGAAAGATTAATGCTGATGACTTTACGGGTTGTGTATTGTACTCGGATATGGAAGTAACGGGACATATTGAAACTAGTAATTCATTAGTCAATCGGTTATTTTTAAATGCCCTATGGGGACAAAAAGGAAACTTTTTAGATATACCAACAGATTGTCCGCAGCGTGATGAACGAATGGGATGGACAGGAGATGCACAAGTGTTTTCTGGAACGGCCTGTTTTAATATGGATACGTATGCCTTCTTTAGTAAATATGGATATGACCTTAGTCGCGAACAAGAAGATAGAAAGGGAGTTGTCCCTATGGTTGTCCCAGCTACTAATCTTACCGGTGGTGGATCTAGTGTTTGGGGGGACGCCGCTACTATTATTCCATGGAATGTATATGTTCAATATGGCGATAAACAAATATTAGAACAACAATTCAATAGTATGAAGGCATGGGTAGATCATATGCGAAGTGAAGATCAGGCATCGGGATCGACTCGGCTTTGGACTACAGGGTTCCACTTTGGTGATTGGCTTGCTTTAGATGGCATCGATCCTAATTTTCCAACCGGTAAAACGGATATAGCGTTTATATCTTCTACATATTATTACTATTCTTCTTCTATTATCGCAAAAGCTGCAAAAGTATTAGGGAAGACAAATATAGAACAAGAATATAGGGAGTTGTCAGAGGAAATAAGGGAGGCAATTAGAAACAAATATTTTGATGAAAATGGATGTCGTATCGATACCCAAACAGCTCTTATCTTATCTCTCTTTATGGGTTTTGTTCCGGATGGCAAAAGAGAAAAAACGATTGAGGATTTACGTACTAGACTTACAAAGGATAATAATCACCTTAATACAGGTTTTGTTGGCACACCGTATATTTGTAAGGCATTATCGGAAAATGGATGCAATGATTTAGCCTATACGTTACTATTAAATCAGGATTATCCAAGTTGGTTATATGCTGTTACTATGGGCGCAACTACAATTTGGGAACGCTGGAACTCCGTACTTCCAGATGGAAAAATAAGTGGTACTGAGATGAACTCACTGAACCACTATGCGTATGGATCTATTGTTGAATGGATGTATCGATATATGGCTGGTATTAATCCGGATGAAACGAATCCCGGATTTCGACATATACAATTAACACCGAAGCCAGACTACCGTTTAACGTATGTAAAAGCTAGCTATCATGCTGCTGTTGGCCTTTGCGAAAGTCACTGGGAAATTTTAGAAGATGGTAAATTACATTATAACTTTACTATACCATTTAATACAACCGCCAGTTTACGATTACCGAATGCAAAGCTAGAAGGGATAACAGTAAATGGTACCTTATTAAAAGATACCTCACTTGTAACAAGACAGGATAAAGAAGATGTATATATAGAGTTACATAGTGGTTCATTTTCTTTTGTGTATGATCCAGCAATCACTTATAAATAATGATGATGTAGTTATAACCAGGTTATGGAAAACTATATAGTAAGGAAAGGGGGATGTAAATTGATTGATTTAAAGAGTAAGCCATTTTATTTAAAAGAACAAGATATAAAATGGGTGGAAGAAACTTTACACCAAATGGATGTAAAAGAAAAAGTGGGACAATTATTTTGTCCCGTGGGAATTACGGATAATAGAGAAACATTAAAGGAACTGTTAGACACATTGCAGCCAGGTGGTATTATGTATCGCCCAGGTAAAGGGGAAGAATTGCAAGAAACGCATCGGTTTTTACAAGAGAATTCTAAAATCCCACTACTGATTGCAGCAAATTTAGAATCTGGAGGTAATGGTATTGCCACCGATGGAACGTATTACGGTAAACAAATGGAAGTAGCTGCTACCGATGATACAAATATGGCCTATAAACTTGGTCTGGTTGCAGGAAGAGAAGGTAGAGCTGTTGGTTGTAATTGGGCTTTTGCACCTATCGTTGATATCGATATGAATTTTAGAAATCCGATAACGAATGTTAGAACGTATGGATCGGATGTTGATAGAGTTTTATCAATGGCAAAACAATATATAAATGGTATTAGTGAAAGCGGAGTGGCAGCAGCGATAAAACACTTCCCTGGGGACGGGGTGGATGAACGCGATCAACATCTTGTAAGCAGTGTGAATGCACTTTCTATGGAGCAATGGGATACTACCTATGGCAAAGTATATAAGAGCCTAATAGATCATGGTGCCAAAACAGTTATGGCGGGTCATATTACCCTTCCTACCTATTCCAAATATTTTGAACCAAATATAAAGGATGAGAATATCATGCCAGCAACATTAGCACCTGAATTACTGAATAATTTGTTAAGAGGAAAATTAGAGTTCAATGGTTTAATCGTTACCGATGCTACACCTATGCTTGGATTTACGACGGCTATAGGAAGAGAAATAGCGGTACCTAAGGCAATTGCATCAGGCTGTGATATGTTCTTATTTAATAAAAATATAGAGGAAGATTTTTCATATATGTTAAAAGGGATAGAAAATGGAATCCTAACAACAGAGAGACTAAATGAAGCAGTAACAAGAATACTTGCCTTAAAAGCATCCCTAGGATTGCATAAACAAAAAGAAGATGGAACGTTAGTTCCCAATAAAGAAGAACTATCGGTATTACAATGTCAAGAACATGAACAATGGGCCAGTGAATGTGCAGATAAATCCGTAACTTTAGTTAAAGATACACAAAATCTGCTCCCGATGACTCCCCAAAGTTATAAAAGGATACGGCTTTATGTATTGGGAGATAGTGAAGGTGGCTTGAAAGAGGGGGCGACGGTAACAGAGTCCATAAAAAAAGCTTTAGAAAAAGAAGGATTTGAAATTTCCCTCTTTGATAATAAAAATCTAGATTTCAAAGAAATATTTGAGGGTAGTGTTGGTGATTTAAAGGACAAATATGATGCTATTCTTTATATCGCAAATATAGAGCCAGCGAGTAATCAAACAACAGTACGAATTAATTGGGCAGAACCTATGGCCGCAAATGCTCCCTGGTTTGTACAAGAAATACCAACAGTTTTTGTATCGGTAGCAAGTCCTTACCACCTATTTGACGTACCTATGGTAAAAACGTATATCAATGCATATTCTTCCAATAAATATGTAGTCAATGCAATAGTAGAAAAGATTACCGGCAAGTCAGAATTTAAGGGAATTAGTCCAGTTGACCCGTTCTGTAATGTTTCGGAAGCAAAATTTTAGGAGAATACTATGGATGTTAAAGCAGTTATATTCGATTTAGATGGCGTTATTGTATCTACCGATGAATACCACTATAAGGCTTGGAAAAAAATAGCCAAGGAACAAGGCATACATTTTGATAGAGAAATAAATGAAAGACTTCGTGGTGTCAGCCGAATGGAAAGCCTCGATATTATTTTAGGAAACGCAAATAGAAACTATGAAATGAATGAAAAAATAGAACTAGCTAATATAAAAAATAATTATTATAGAAAACTTTTAGATCGTTTAACAGTGGATGATATTTTACCAGGTGTTATGCGAATACTAAAAGAACTAAAGCAAAAAAATATAAAAGTAGCCATTGGCTCTTCTAGTAGAAATACCTCTTTCATCTTAGAAAAAATCGGACTTCAAAATTACTTTGATGCGGTTGTAGATGGAAATGAGATAAAAAGAAGTAAACCAGATCCAGAAGTCTTCTTACTTGCAGCAAAGAAATTAGAACTCGAATCGCAAGAATGTATAGTGGTAGAAGATGCAGATGCAGGAGTAGAAGCAGCATTGGCTGGTGGTATGAAAGTAGTAGGATTAGGGTCTGCTGCTAATAATAAAAAAGCCACTTATCAAGTAGCAGATTTATCCGTATTAGATTTAAAAAGCATTATTTAATAGCTAAATATAATTATCGTATTAAAGATACAGAATGTTCTATTCTGTATCTTTTGTCACTATTTATCGATATAATTAAGTTGCGAATAAATTGAATGGGGATTACATATTTTAATTTACCCATTTGAAATTATTTTATTCGTAAGGAGGTGATAACCTCGTATGATCGTATACATTGTTCTTTTAACGGCTTTTATTAATCTTATCATAAGTTTGATAAAATTAGTATCAGTAATAAAGGACGAAAAAAAGAGAGACTAGCCTCTCTCTTTTTTAATTAAGGTGAAAACCTCGTATTTGTATACATTTGCAATAGATAAACAATTTATCTATACAACTTAAATATATACCTTGCTTATCCTAATGTCAATAGATTTATAAATAGTAATTCATCTTTTTTATGATTCGAAAATGATAATGTCTCAATGTATCGATATTGATTTTGTCCCAATTTACGATACCATAGACCTT
>CAKVJS010000022.1 GCA_934754755.1 uncultured Erysipelotrichales bacterium | reverse complement strand
GTTTAGGTTTAAACAAATTAACAGTAATAATTAAAACTATAAAAGGTAAGTACCCCTATACCTGATAAATCTAATCTTGAGTTTATGAAAGAAAATATCAGATTCATCAAAATTAAAGCTATATGTGAGGAGCTTGGTATATCATTCATCAATAAAAAAACTTTTTTATTATGCAGATATTAAAGCTCTTACTGACTGTATTGAGTTTATTGTTAGAATAGCTAATGATTGTGAAGATACTATTAATAAAATAGAAGCGATAAATGGAAGTGTTGAAGATTATAGACAATATTTAACTGATTATAGAAAGGAAAAATCACAATATTTAAATTTCAAAAAAGTTTGTGGTATAGCCGATGTATCATACGCTACGTATCAACAGTATAGCGTTGGGCGTTATGTTATGCCTGTTAAGAATCTGGAAAAATTAGTAAATGTTATTAAATTGTTATTTGTAGATACAACAGTGTATATTCTTTATGCGGTAGTTAACCAAGAAGGAACGACAGAATTTATGGATTATAAAGATGCTCTTAACTATTATAATACAATAGGAGAAGATGACAAACGTATTGTTAGAAAAGGGTATACGATAGAGAATGGTAAAGAAGTGCTATTAGGAGAAATTACGATATTATAATACTAAATCATATAGAGGATAAAAAAAGACGTTATCTCAACGCCTTTTTTATTTAATCAATAGAGGAATCCTTATAACATTTCTTTTCCTAAACAATATGTTTGTAATACATCATAATTATCTTCTAAAACAATGATATCAGCATCTAGTCCGACGGCTATCGTCCCTTTTTGTTTTTCTAGACCTAGACAAGTAGCTGGGTTCTTTGTACAACAATTAATGGCAGCCTCTACTGGGACTAAAGCTTCTTCAATGAGGATACGCAACCCTTGGTTGATTTTTAGTGTAGATCCAGCTAATCTTTTAGAATCAGTTAGGTGGGCACTACCATCTTCGTATATTTCTACTTCGTTACCACCAAATAAATATTTGCTTCCAGCTGGCGATCCTTTACACATTAGCCCATCGGATACCATGATACTGTAATCTTTTCCTTTCGCTTCGAAGAATTGATGTAGAGCCGCAAAGGTAGAGTGGTTTCCATCACAAATGATTTCTCCATACATATCCTTTATACTGTATGCAGCTCCGACTAAACCATTTTCTCGGTGATTAAAAGGAGACATTCCGTTATATACATGGGTCATGGAAGATGCACCATAACTGTGGGCAAATACAGCTTGTTCATAGGTTGCACTAGAGTGACCTAAACTTACGACCACACCATTTTGGGCGCAATATTTAGTTAATGCATAGTCATCATCATGTTCTGGTGCCACGGTAATATAAGTAATCATTCCTTCAGCTGCTTCTTGATATTTTTTAAACTGTTTTACGTTTGGTTTTACAATATAAGATTCAGGTTGGGCACCTTTATACTTCATATCTAGAAAGGGACCTTCAAAATGAATACCTAAAATAGAGGCACCGGTATATTTTGTTTTCGCAACTTTAGCTACATTTTTAAGGGCAGCAATCAGTGTTTCTTCACTTTGGGTAATCGTTGTTGGTTGTAAAGATGTAACTCCTTCTTTAACAATATTAGCTAGCCAATTTAATAATCCTTCTTCATTTGCATCATTGGTATCAAATCCATACGCACCGTGACAGTGTAAATCAATAAAGCCAGGTAGGATACGACGAGATCCATAGTCTCGATCAACGGGATTTGTATCATAAGGGTATATATTTGCGATTTTATCATCCATAATTTCTATTTGGGCGGGTACAAATTGACTTGATAACCAGACTTTTTTACTTTGTATAATCATATTATTCTCCTTTTCATACGTGAACTATAATTAGTATATACTAATTACTTTGTTTTATAATTTTAATGTTACGTTACTCTTCGACTAAGGATTTTACCATTTGAATATGTAAACAATTTTCATCAAGATAGGTATCACCTTTTGTTTTATAACCAAGCGTTTCATAAAATCCTTGTGCCTGACATTGTGCAGATAAAATGGCTAATGACCCTTTAAGGGATTTGATTTTTTGTTCTGCTGTATCCATAAGATATCTTCCGATATGATGCTGGCGCATTTCTTTTCTAACCGCCACGCGGCTAATATGATATCCATCGGGTTCTATAAATATTCTTGCCGTTGCAACTGGCTCTCCTTGTTTTGTATAGATAACAAGGTGGTATGACTTTTGATCGATTGTATCAAATTCTTCCGTAAACCCCTGTTCTTCTACAAAAACTTCTTGGCGTATTGTTTTTGCTTCATTAGGTAATGAAGTATACCATTTTATATCATAGTTTATTTCCATAGCGAGGACTCCGTTCTAATAAAATTATGCTTGTTATTACGCTTATTTCCTGGGAAATTAAAGAAATAAATGTTCATAAGTAAGCATGCAGAACTATAATACCATTTTATTCTAAAATTGTCTAAATAAAGGGTTTAATTGTGAAATATATAAAAATATGTTGCAATGGGACTATAAATATGAATATCTGTAAGAGGGGCTTTTTATGTTGTCAAACAAATGATAGTTGTGTACACTATAATTATACAACGTTGCCATAAATAGTTAAAATAGGAGGAAAATATGCGCTTATTTAATACCCTAACAAATAGGAAAGAAGTCTTTCAACCGATAGAAGAAGGAAAGGTTAATATATATGTATGTGGACCAACAGTATATAATCATGTACATATTGGTAATGCACGTCCGATGATTGTTTTTGATGTGTTACAGCGTGTATTTGCCTATAAGGGGTATAAAGTCACATTTGTTTCTAACTACACGGATGTAGATGATAAGATTATTGCAGCGGCCAAAGAGAATAAGTGTAGTGAAAAAGAGATAAGCGAAAAGTACATTCAAGCATATGAACAAGTTCGACGTAATCTTTATTTATTACCCCCTACGTATACACCACGAGTAACCGATATGATCGAAGATATTATTACTTTTATCGACCAATTAATTCGAATGGGGTATGCGTATGAAATAGCCGGAGATGTCTATTTTGATGTATCCAAAAGCAGTAAATATGGTATTTTGTCGGGTGTTCAAATTAGTGATTTACAAATGGGAGCGAGCGAACGAGTAGAACAGAACACAAATAAAAAGAATCCGTATGATTTTGTGCTATGGAAACAAACGGAAAGTGGACTTCGTTTTAATAGTCCGTGGTCAGATGGAAGACCTGGGTGGCATACCGAGTGTGTAGTTATGATTTGTAAACTATTTTCGCATGGACAAGTTGATATTCATGGAGGCGGACAAGATTTAAAATTTCCTCACCATGAAAATGAGATTGCCCAATCGATGGCTTATCAAAATCATACCATTGCCCATACTTGGATGCACAATCAACTTATCCTGTTAAACAATGAAAAAATGTCAAAATCAAAAGGAAATGTACTATGGGCAAAAGATGCAATTGAAAAATGGGGTACTAATGTCATTAAATGGTTGATGCTTTCTTCTCATTACCGGAATCCGCTAGCCATTAATGAGGAGGTTATAAGTGCTGTTCAAAAAGAGGTTGCAAAAGTAGTCAATAGTATGAAACAAGTATCGTTACATCTACAAATGCATGAAACTCCCGTGGAATCTTATGATAAAGAAGCAGTAGATACTATGGTACATGCTCTTGAGGATGATTTAAATACATCCTTGGCATTAACAAGTATTTTACAGGTAGTCAAGAAATTAAATCAGTGTTACCGTCAAGATAAAGAGGCACCACAACTGACCATACTATATGCAACCGTATTACAGATGACAGATATTTTAGGTTTTGCTTTCCATATGCCTATTTTAACGGATGAAGATAAGGAAATATATAAGCGTTGGCAAGAAACAAAGCAAGAAAAAAACTATGATTTGGCGGATCAATATCGAAAGGTCTTGCAGGATAAGGGAATTATATAATGCGTTATGATTTATTAAACCCAATCGTATTGGCTTACATAGGGGATGCAATTTTTGAAGTAATGGTACGGGAATATCTAGTGATAGAATTAGGAATGCGTAAGCCAAAAGAATTACAGGAAAAGGCGATTACTTTTGTAAGTGCAGTGGGACAACGGAAATTTATGGAACAAGCTTTAAAACAGCAGTGGCTAACCGACAAAGAAATTGATATATATCGACGAGGTAGAAATACCAAAACAGGTAAAAATGAGACGGTAGATCATAGTCACTCTACTGGTTTTGAGGCAATTATAGGATTGTTGTATTTGGAAGATAAGAAGGATCGAATCAAAGAAATATTTGCCTATTACCATGGATTTATAGAACAGTCATAGTAGGGAAGAGTAATGTAAGGAATTGAAACGATTAATGGACAACAAGTAGGAGATAATATGAAACAATATATATATGGCAAAAACACTATTATAGAAGCTTTGCAGGGAGATGTGAAAATAGCGATGGTATATCTTTTAGCATCAACAAAAGATCATAAAATAGCGAAACTTTGTCAAACAAGAGATATCCCAGTAAAAATAGTAGAGAAATCATTTTTTATAGAAGCGATCGGTGATGTGGTGCATCAGGGCGTAATGGCTAGTATTGCATCCTATAACTATTACGATATCGATGCGATCTTACATACTATCCCAGAAGGGAAAAAACCGCTACTTGTGATGTTAGATGGATTGGAAGATCCGCATAATTTAGGGGCTATTTTACGAAGTTGTGATGCCCTAGGTGTCGATGGCGTTATTATCGGTAAAAATAGAAGTGTATCATTAAATGGTACAGTGGCAAAGGTTTCGACCGGTGCTATTGAATATGTTAAGGTGGCTAAAGTTACCAATTTAAGTCGTACGCTAGATACACTTAAAGATAAGGGATTTTGGGTAGTTGGTTGTGATGTGGATACAAAAACAATTGATTATCGCCAACAGGACTACAATATGCCATTAGTAATTGTAATTGGATCAGAAGGATCGGGAATCTCTCGTTTGGTTAGGAAAAATTGTGATATATGCGTTACCTTGCCAATGATTGGCCATGTAAGTTCATTAAATGCTTCCGTGGCAACTGCTGTTTTATTGTATCAGGTATATAATTCACGTCATCCCTTAAAGTAGGAGGGAGGAACGTTATTCGTGAATAACGTAAATGATGAAGAATTATTATATTTAAGTAGACAAGGATGTTCGATTGCCTATCAAACATTAATTGAGTTTTATTATCAGTTTATTCGAGTTATTGTATTTAAAATGAATGTACAACATATACGATCTGTCGATGAAAGTGACCTTCGCCAATCTGCGATGATCAGCTGCTTAAAGGCATTCGAATATTATCGACAGGATCGTAATGCTAGGTTACAAACCTTTATGTCTCACGTAATCCAAAGAAATATATTTTCAACGTTGCGCAAAAACAATCGAGATTATAAACGATACTATACCCATTCTTTAGACGATGGTATTACATCTGATGCGAATATATCATATGAGGATATTATCGCTGATAAAAAGGGTGAATACCAACCCAGTACCAGATTACATGTAAAGGAAACGAAAGTAGAATACGAACAGTATGTACAAAAAAATTGTTCCATCTTAGAAAAGGAAGTAATGGCCTACCGATTAATTGGCTATTCTAACCAAGATATGGCAACCTTGCTGGACATAGAAGTAAAGGCAATTTATAATGCGAGCTATCGATTACAAAAAAAGTTACGTTCTTTGAAATAAATTTGACTAGCCATATGATTTATGCTACATTATAGAAGCAAGAAAAAGGTGAATGTATGAAACATAAGGTAATATTGGTATGTACTTGTTGCTTGTCAAGAAACTATACCATTACTAAAAATAGCCGAGTAAACGTAGAAAGACTAGAACTTAATAAATATTGTAAGCAATGCAACAAACATACTTTACATAAGGAAACAAAGTAGGAGGTCGTATGAAATTTAGGGATTGGTTTAGTATTAGCGGAGTCCGCAGCGAAATAAAACAAGTAAGTTGGTTATCGAAAAAAGAATTAGCGAAAAATTCCGCTATTGTTCTTTTGTTTTGTTTTATCCTAGGAATATTTTTCTTTTTAGGAGACGCGGTTATAGCCGCAATATTACGAGCGTTAGGGATGAAATAACATGGCAGGAATGAATGATGAAGGTAGGCAATGGTATGTTGTTAATACATATTCAGGGCATGAGAACAAAGTAAAAGAAAACTTAGAAAAACGTGTAGAATCTATGGGATTACAAGATTTATTGTTTCAAATTGTAATACCCGAACATGTAGAAACTGAAATTAAAGATGGTAAAAAAATCAATAAAACGAAAAATATGTTTCCTGGTTATGTTTTAGTGGAAATGATCATGACCGACAAAGCTTGGTATGTTGTCCGTAATACTTCCGGAGTAACAGGATTTATTGGTTCATCTGGTGGAGGAGCGAAACCATTTCCTTTGCAGCGACATGAACTGGATCCAATATTAAAGCGAATGGGTTTAAAGTTAGCTTCTTTAGATATTGACTTTACGATTGGTGATGAAATACATGTTATTTCTGGACCTTTCGCAGGTAAAACCGGTAAGGTGGAAGCTATTGATTTGGAAAAAGAAATTGCTAAAGTGTTGATAGATTTCTTAGGAAATCTAACACCAATGGAAGTAGAGATAACCCAATTAGAGAAAGTTAAATTATAAAATCAAAGAAGATCTCTTGTTATAAACGGAGGTCTTTTTTATATGTCTAAAATTATTAGTATAATATTTATCCAAATAACAAATATGCTATATTAAAAAATTACTTAAACGCATTTGATTAATTTTCTTTTCGCTTTGTTATATAATAGGTATATACACATTTATATAACGCTTACAAGTAAAAAAATAGAAAAAGTTTATAAATTCACTTGTATTCATTGCAGAAATAGTTTAGAATGTGTATGTAAATTAAAAACTTCACATATAGGAGGAAAAAGTATGCAAGAACAAAAGGTAGTAGAACTAACGAATGAACAAATCGATGCAACTATCGATGGTTTAGTTTCTAAGGCACAAGTGGCTTTACATGCATTTGAAGAATTTACACAGGAACAAGTGGATTATATCGTTGCAAAGTGTTCCGTAGCGGGACTTGACGCTCATGGAATCCTAGCAGAGGCAGCTGTTAATGAAACAGGGCGTGGTGTTTTTGAAGACAAGGCTGTCAAAAATTTATTTGCCTGTGAGTATGTAACAGATAACTTACGTGATTTGAAAACGGTTGGTGTTATTCATGAGGATTCGATTAACGGAATTACTGAAATTGCGGAACCAGTAGGTGTTATTTGTGGTGTGGTACCAACAACAAATCCAACATCTACCGTTATTTTTAAATCCTTAATTGCAATCAAGACTAGAAATCCAATTATTTTCTCTTTCCACCCAGGAGCATTAGAATGTTCAATTATGGCTGCTAAAGTAATTTTAAAGGCAGCTGTAGAAGCGGGAGCACCAGAAAATTGTATCCAATGGTTAGAAATGAAATCAATGTATGCAACAAGTGCATTAATGAAACATCCAGGAGTTGCGACTATTTTAGCGACAGGTGGTAATGCAATGGTAGAAGCAGCTTACTCTTGTGGTAAACCAGCACTTGGTGTAGGGGCCGGAAATGTGCCTGCTTACGTTGAAAAAACTTGTGTATTAAAAAGAGCAGTAAATGATATTGTTTTATCGAAATCATTTGATAACGGGATGATTTGTGCTTCTGAACAAGCAGCTATTATCGATCAAGAAATCTATGATGATTTCCTTACGGAAATGAAGCGATTTAAAACATATTTTGTAAAACCAGATGAAAAGAAAAAGTTAGAAAAATTTATGTTTGGTGTAGCTAGTGGTGAAAAAACAGTGAACGAAGCTCGATTAAATGCAGCAATCGTTGGTAAGCCAGCTTTTGAAATCGCAAGCCAAGCTGGATTCAAGGTGCCAGAGGATACGCAAATCCTTTGTGCAGAGGTAAAAGAGGTTGGACCAAATGAACCTTTAACAAGAGAAAAATTATCACCAGTATTAGCGATTTTAAAAGCTAAAAATACAAAAGACGGAATTCAAAAAGCAGCTGCCATGGTAGAATTTAATGGACTTGGACACTCGGCTGCCATTCATACACAAGATCATGAAATCGCAAAAGAGTTCGGACATGCTGTAAAGGCAATACGAATTATTGAAAATGCACCATCTACTTTCGGTGGTATCGGATCTGTATACAATGCCTTTATTCCTTCCTTAACACTTGGATGTGGATCGTATGGACATAATTCTGTTTCAAATAATGTTAGTGCCATTAACTTGATCAATATAAAAAGAATAGGGAGACGTAATAACAATATGCAATGGGTTAAACTTCCACCTAAAATCTACTTTGAAAGAAATTCAATCCACTATTTACAAGAAATGAAGTCAATGAAAAAAGCAATGATTATTACTGACCGTGGTATGTATAATCTTGGTTACGTTGCAAAAGTAGAAAAGGTAATTGGACAACGAAAAGATGATGTTGATATTGACGTATTCTTTGAAGTAGAACCAGATCCTAGCTTCGATACTGTAGAAAAAGGATTAACTCGCATGAAACATTTCCAACCTGATACGATTATCGCCTTAGGTGGAGGTTCTTCTATGGATGCGGCTAAGATTATGTGGTTATTATATGAACACCCAGAAATTAACTTTGATGATATTAAACAAAAATTCATGGATATAAGAAAACGTGCCTTTAAATTCCCTGAACTTGGAGATAAAGCACAACTCGTTTGTATTCCAACAACATCAGGAACGGGTTCTGAAGTAACACCATTCTCCGTTATTACTGATACAAAAGAAAACAAAAAATATCCACTTACGGACTATGCATTAACACCAAATTTAGCGATCATTGATCCTGAATTCGTTATGTCTTTACCACCAGTTATTGCTGCTGATACAGGTATTGATGTATTAACTCACGCCGTTGAAGCGTATGTATCAATATTGGCATCTGACTTTACGGATGGTTGGGCAAAACAAGCCGTTAAGTTAGTATTTGAAAACTTAGAGTTATCGGTTAAAGAAGGAAGTACCCACCCACATGCTAGAGAAAAAATGCATAATGCAGCAACTATTGCAGGTATGGCTTTCGCTAATGCATTCCTAGGAATGAACCACTCACTAGCACATAAAATCGGTGGAGAATTCCATGTCCCACATGGTCGTACGAATGGTATTTTATTACCACATGTTATTCGTTACAATGGTACAATACCAACAAAATTAAATATTTGGCCTAAAATCGAAAATTATAAAGCTGACCAAAAGTATATGGAATTAGCACAATTAATTGGTTTAAATCCAAAAACACCAGAACAAGGGGTACAAATGTTTGCGGATGCTTGTGAAGAGTTATGTTATAAAGTCGGTATTGCTAGTAACATAAAATCACAAAAAATCGCAAAAGAAGATTGGCACCAAGCGATTCATCGTATGGCAATGAATGCATATGAAGATCAATGTACACCAGCCAACCCAAGAATGCCAATGGTTAAAGATATGGAACGAATTTTAACTGATATTTGGGATTATGAAAATAAATTTAATAAATAATTATCGATATAAAGAGGAGAAATCCTCTTTTTTTATTTCCTCTATTGTGATAAAGTGGGTATTATATAGGAGAAATTGGGATGGACAAAAAGAAAGAATGGACCCTGTTTAAAACAACAAGTATTAGTATTAGTGCCGGTTTCATATTGATTGTAATTGGTATTATTGCGTTTTTTCAACGGCTTTATTTTGCTATGGGTGTTTTTGAAATTCTGGCAATCATATTTTTTGTTCATAGCCTTTTAGATTTATTTCGTTACTTTACTCAAAAAAGGGGAAAACCCTTTTTTACCATTATGATTATGGCATTAACTGGGGTAGGCATGTTCTTCTATACCGATATACCAATTTATCTTTCCATTATCTTATTTGCTTTGTATATTACTATTAATGGTTTGGCCCGTTTTTTAGTGTATTGGGAGTATAAACAAAATAAGGTCACCGGGCGGATGATGATTTTATTTTTAGCGATCCTATTTTTTGTAAATGGAATTACTACCCTCGTTTCGCCCCGGTTAAATGCGAATCAGGCCATTCAAATTGTTGCGGTGTATGCTATTTTGTTAGGAATTGGTTATGTGTTAGATGGTGTGTTGCTATTAGTTTCAAAAGGAAAAAAAGAGATATGGAAACGAAATATCCGAGTTAGCTTACCGGTATTTATTACAACCTTATTACCAAAAATAATGATGGATTTTATTAACAATATTGTGGAACAAAAGCCACTGATAGGTCCACAGCCAATGGAACGAGAGATTAATCTAGAAATCTTTATCCATGCAAGTGGAAATGGGTATGGTCAAATTGGACATTGTGATATATGTCTGGATGGTAAGGTTATTTCCTATGGAAATTATGATCACGCATCAACCAAATTTTTCGAGATGATGGGGGATGGCGTGTTAGTCATATCGAATAAAGAACAATATTTGCGTTTTTGT
>CAKVJS010000021.1 GCA_934754755.1 uncultured Erysipelotrichales bacterium | reverse complement strand
ATATTACCCATTGTAGCGGAAGTAGAAGTAATAAAGGGAGCTATTGCTGTAGCGGCCCAGAGAAATAAGGGAATTAGGATGGTTCCAATAACGGTCATACGAATCACTTTTCCTCTTGTTATGACAAGCAAAGCAGGGGTAAGGACCGTTAGAATGATACCTCCTAATGGTAGAACTTTATTTCCTGGTAAAAATAAGGCAATAATTAGTAAGATGGGTGCTAAAATATTTGCTACGGCCCATAATTCTGCGCGAGAAGCTAGAATTGGCCAATCAATAGCGATATATAATTCCCGTCCCTTAAAACGATTTTTCATCATTGTACTAATACCATCGGATAAAGGTTCAATAGCTGGGCCAAACCAACCTCCAACAATGCTGAATAATTCGAGTGCTACACCGCCAACAAATGCTAAGGTGAAAATATTTTTTAGATCTTGTTGGCCAAGCACCCCAATAAAGATTCCTAAATAGGCTCCAATCGCAAATTTGCTACCCCAAAAACCAATTTTATCGGAAAGACTTTGAGCATCAAAATCGTATCGATCCAGCCAAGGACAACAAATATCAATAATTTTGTTGCAGACATAAATAAGTGGTGAAATCAATAGGGAAGGGTGGGTAGTCGTTGTAATGTTACTTTTTTTATAATGTAATACATGGTTAATGGATGGTTTTAACGCATCCCCGTTAAATAACATACAAGTATATATACCAATCACAAAAATAGAAGTCATCACTATATTATTACCAGAATAATGATTAAATACTAATCCAATAATAGAAATATTCCAAATATTAAATAAATCAACGTTCAGTGTTTTTACTGATTTCGTGACTAGTAAAACAATATTTGTAATAATACATATAAAGGCAAAATATAAGGTGTAGATGGATCCCCAAGTAATTAAAGCCAAAGGTGCCCATCCTAAATCGGTAATCGTTAAGGACATACCGGTAGAATGCACAAAAGCCTGTAAAGCTGGCGCAAAGGCATCCGTTAATAAGGAAATTACAGATCCCATACCGGTTAAGGCAATGGCCATTCGTAATCCACCTTCTAAAGATTTTGATAGTGAAACTCTACATAATAAGGATAATATTGTAATAATAATACACATCATGGCTGCTCCACCGAGCGCAATAAAAAAATTAAAACCATCATTGATTAGTGTAAAAGACATGTTTTTTCTCCTTTTTTTATCTAGTAATCGGTTACGTTGGGAGACATATTTATACTAACATGAATAAACTAGATAATGCAAATAAAATGTTTGAAAATAAAAAATATTGACATATTTTCTGTATGCGTTACAATTATTATAGGTAATCGGTTTCGGGAGGAGTGAGAACATGGTAACAATTAAAGATGTTGCCAGTGTAGCGGGTGTTTCTAAAGCTACGGTATCAAGGATTATGAATGGAAAAGGAGCCAGTGATAAAACAACGGATAGGGTCAATAAAGTAATCGCGGAATTAGGGTATCGACCCAATAGCTTAGCGAAGTCCCTGTCACAAAAAGATTCAAATTTAATTGCTTTGTTAGTTCCCAATTTGATTAATCCCTTTTTTTGTGAGTTAGCCCAAAGTATTGAGGTGGAAGCAAATAAACGGGGCTATCAAATTTATTTATGCAATAGTGAAGATCGACGTGATAAGGTGGACTATTTTATCCATAATATGATCGACCAATATGTAGCGGGGGCTATTTTTAGCTCTTTACATATTACGGGTGAGGATCTTGCTTTATTAGAGTCAAATGGTATTCATACGATCACGATGGATCGAGCACAATTAAAACATCCGTATTCTTCTTTATATGTTAATAACCAAAAAGGTGGCTATCTAGCAACCAAGCATTTGCTTACGATGGGTGCAAAACGAATTTTAATGGTCGCTGGTTTTAAAGAAAATGATGGCAGTTCTAAGGGGCGTTTTTTAGGATATACAAAGGCCTTAGAAGAGGCGGGTATCACTTTTCAACAATGCATTTATGGGGAGTATTCAATGGATACTGGCTATGCAAGTGTATATGCGTACCTACAGAAGCATTCGCCTATCGATGCTATCTTTTGTAGTGATGATTGTATGGCAATTGGCGCATATCGGGCTTGTCATGCACTCGGATATGTTATTGGAAAAGATATTAAAATAATAGGATATGATAATATTTCTTATTGTTCTTTTTGTAACCCGCCACTTTCTTCGGTTCGCCAAAAGAAATCAGAGATGAGCCAACATATTATTGATGAAATTGATCGTTTACATAAGGGAACTCGAAGCATACAACAATATGAACTAGAGCCGGAGTTAGTGCTTCGTGCGTCCAGTTTAGGTATATAAGAAGGAGCCAACATGGAAAAATATGATGTGATTGTTTTAGGTAGTATTAATTTAGATGTATTTGTTTCTGTTCCAAAATATCCGAACTATGGAGATACAATGATTGCGGATAGTATAACAATGTTACCAGGTGGTAAAGGAGCCAATCAAGCAATCGCTGTTTCTAAACAAGACGCAAAAATGTTATTTTTAGGATCGGTTGGTGCGGATAGTGCCGGTAAACAAATGTTACAAAACTTACAGGATTTTGGAATTGATACCTCTAATATTCAAATAAATGAACATAAAGATACGGGTACATTCGTTATTATGTTAGATAAACAGGGTGAAAATACAATGGCTGGTACACTGGGGGCGAATCAGGAAATAAGTACCCAATATATACAAGATTCTCTGTCTCAAGTAGAAGCAGAAGTATTGTTACTACAAATGGAAACAAGTAAGGAATCTATTTTAAGTGCTTTAGAAATCGCTAAATCGAAAGGTATGTATATTATTTTAGATCCAGCTCCAGCCGATGGGTATTTTCAAGAAGCTTTATCGTACGTAGATGTTATTACTCCAAATCAACAAGAAACAAAAAAAATAACCGGTATAACTGTTACCGATGAAGAATCTGCTTTGCAGGCGGCCAAAAAGATTGAAAGTTTAGGCGTATCAAATTGTGTCATTAAAATGGGAGCTGGTGGTAACTTAGTATACCAACAAGGTAAACATACCTTTGTACCAGCCTTAAAAGTAGAGGCTAAAAATACTGTAGGTGCCGGGGATACCTTTGCGGGAGCCTTGGCAAGTGCCTATGTAAAAACCAAGGATTTAGTAAAAGCAGTACAATATGGTAATGTAGCTGCCGGTATGAAAGTTTCACAGGCTGGTGGACAAGAAACGATACCAACCAATACAGAAGTTGAACAATACATGGTGTCACATAAAAAATAATAATAAGAAAAGTCTGATTATGATAAATCAGACTTTTTATACGTAAACATTTTATACAACTGAATGATAATACTTGGGATCGCCGCAAAGACAAAGATCATCGCTAATTGTTTGGGTGAAATAATACTTACGGAAAATAAAGTTTGGAGGGGAGGAAATAACAAAACCAAAGCCAGAAATGCAGTACCAATAATAAAGGAGTACACACTGTACATATTGACGTATAATCGATATATAGGAAGAGGACTACGGCTATTAAATCCATGTAATAAGCGGGCTAGACATAAAGTGGAAAAAGCCATAGTAGAAGCCGTTAGGGGATTATCACGGAGTCCGATAAAATAAGCTAGCATCGTAAAGATACAGATAATACTACCCTCAAAGAAGGTTTGAATAATCGTATCTCTATTTAATATGGAATCATTTGCTTTGCGGGGTGGTTGGTGTAACATTGTTGTCGTCGCATGCTCCATACCGATTGCAATAGCCGGTAAAGAATCCGTAACTAAGTTAATGAATAATAGATGCACGGGTAGAAAGGGGGTAGGCAATACCGCAAAGGAAGTATAGAGAACACATAATATGGCTGCAAAGTTTCCGGATAGAAGATAAGTAATCGAGTGTTTTATATTTGCGTATACATTACGACCGGCAACAATCGCTTTTACAATCGTTGCAAAATTATCATCGGTTAAAATCATGCCGGCGGCATCCTTCGATACCTCGCTACCGGTAATACCCATGGCAACACCAATATCACTTTGTTTTAAGGCCGGGGCATCGTTGACACCATCGCCTGTCATTGCAACGATTTCGCCTCTTTTTTGCCAGGCTTTCACAATTCGGATTTTATGTTCCGGGGCTACTCTAGCGTATACACTAATATTTGGTAATTGTTCCGTGAGTGTATCTTCATCCATTGTTTCTAGCGCACTACCTTCTAAACAAATATCACCTTCTTGATAAATACCGATACTTTTAGCAATGCTGGTGGCTGTCACGACATGGTCACCGGTTATCATAATCGGTTTAATCCCGGCTATTTTACAATCTCTAACCGCTGCTGCACTTTCCTTGCGGGGTGGATCGATAAGGGCTATTAAACCAATAAAGATTAAGTTGGATTCATCTTTAAAGGATATACTTGCTTTATCAAATCTTTTATAGGCAAAACCAATGACTCGCAAACCTTCACTCGCAAAGCGGTGATTTTGATCTAGGATTTGTTCGATGTGTGATTTTTCTAAAAGAACTTTCTCTCCATTAAGTAACAGGTATGTACAATGCTTAAGTAATTGATCGGTCGCGCCTTTTGTATATATATGATGTAATGAAGCAACACTCATCAGTTTTCGTTTGGAATCAAAGGGTAATTCCCACTTCTTTTCCATTGCTAATTGGAAGGCTTGGTTCGTTTGTTGGTACATCTGGAACACTTGTAATAAAGCAATTTCAGTAGGATCACCAATTGTCTCATTTTCTTTTATGACGGCATTGTGACAAATGGAACAAGTAGAAAGTAGGGCTTTATGCGTATGGTTATAGTGATTTAATTGTGAAATATTCAATAGACCTTGATTCACAAAAATACGGGTGGCACTCATTCGATTTTGGGTCAGTGTTCCAGTCTTATCGGAACAAATGACCGATACACAACCGAGACTTTCGACCGAGTTAAGATTTTTAATAATCGCATGTTCCTTAACCATTTTTTGTGTTGTAATCGATAATACAATCGTTACGATGGAACCTAGGGCTTCTGGTATCGCAGCGACAGCTAAGGCTACCGCAATAATTAAAGCATCTAATAGATTTTCCTTGGCGACAAAAACATCAACGCAGAGTACGATCGCACAAATAAAAATAATACTGGCAGATAAGGTTACCGAAAAGCTATCCAAACTTCTTTGTAAAGGAGTTCTTCTTGCCTTTGTATCATTCAACATACTCGCAATTTTACCAATCTGACTTTGCATTCCCACGTTAGTAACAATGTATTGGCCAGTACCATTGGTTACTAGACCACTAGAAAAAACCATATTATGCTGATCGCTAATTGTGCACTCATTCATAATGCGTTTTGTATTTTTAAAGACACCCGTTGATTCTCCGGTTAAGGCACTTTCATTGATTTCTAATTGATTGGCGACTTTTAAACGTCCATCACCAACAATAACATCGCCAGCTTCAATCACAACAATATCGCCAACCGTTACTTCACTGGCTTTGATTTGTTCTATAATACCATCTCGCATCACATTCGCTTTAGGGGTTGCTAAAGCCTTCAAGCTATCTAATGATTTTTGTGCTTTAACAGCTTGTATCGTACCGACTAAGGCATCGATAATAAGCACTAGTACAATCACAAAGGCGCTATCAACATTCCCACTTATAGCGGAAACACCGGCGGATATCAACAGTATAATAACTAAGTAATCTTTAAACTGTTCGAGAAAAATAGCGAGTGGTGACTTTGGCTTTTCGGCAGTAATTTCATTTTTACCATACCGCAACAGTCGCATTCTCGCTTCCCCGAGGGATAATCCATTATCCCCTACAGATACTTCTCTTTGCACTTCTTGATATGTTTTTTGATACGGATTCATCTCTTTTTCCTCCCACTATAAAAAACAAGACGCTACTGTAACTTTAATGGGATCTCGTCTTTGTATTCGATCCAATGATGGTGACTTCCCCTAGTTAAAGCTATTCTATATTTAGTATAGGAGAAGGGCAAAACAAAAATTGTAAAATTCTGATTTTTTGAATTTATTTATATGGTATTTTACATTGCGTTCATGAATATTTCATGTATCTAAGTATAAGATATACCAAAGGGTGATACGAATGGAACAAATGATTATTGACTGGGTTGCAAACTATGGATATATTGCGATATTTTTATTAATTATGATAGAGAATATATTTCCACCCATTCCTTCCGAGGTTATTCTTGCCTTTAGTGGGATGCTTTGCGTTACTACCTCGTTATCGTATATGGGGGTTGTTGCAGTAGCTACCTTAGGTGCCTATATGGGGGCACTTATTCTATATGGCATAGGATGGTCAATGACATCCTATTATCGACTGGAGCGATTGTGTCGTAAAGATTGGGTAAGTGGACTTGGATTTCAATACCGAAATATCGAAACGGCTCGCGATTGGTTTGAAAAACATGGCGTTAAGACTATTTTTTTATGCCGTTTGCTTCCGCTAATTCGTAGCCTTATTTCTATTCCTGCAGGGATTATAAAGATGCCTATTCTTACCTTTTCCTTGTGGACCTTAATTGGGACAGCGCTATGGAATAGTATTTTAGTCTATATTGGTATGTTACTTGGAAAGAATTGGCCAACGATTAGTCAATATTGCATGAAATACGTATTTGTTATTTTTATTATTGGATCTATTTACTATATCATCAAGAAAATTTGGGTAAAACAAAAGAGTATGTAACACATACTCTTTATTACATTACCCTTTACGGTTGTAGTATTCTACAATTAAAGATTCATTGATTTCTTGGTTTAGCTCAGAACGTTCTGGTAAACGAGTTAAGGTACCAACCAACTTGTCTGCATCTACTTCTACGTAACCTGGTGTGTGCACTTTATTTTCTAAACTGCTTTTAATAATTACTAGGTTTCTTGATTTTTCTCTGACTTCAATCTTATCTCCAATTTTTACATGGTATGAAGGGATATCTGTCTTACGACCATTTACTAAAATATGTCCATGGTTGACTAATTGTCTAGCTGCTCTTCTAGTGTTCGCAAAACCTAGACGATAAACAATATTATCCAATCTTTGTTCTAATAAACAAAAGAAGTTATTACCATGAATACCAGCTAGTTTACCCGCTCTTTTAAACGTGTTATGGAATTGTTTTTCATTTAACCCATACATGTATCTTACTTTTTGTTTTTCGGCTAATTGTAAACCATATTCTGTTTGTTTTTTTCTTTTTTGACCATGTTGGCCAGGAGCGTATGCTCTTCTACTTAATTCTTTTCCACTTTCTAAAGTAGAGAAACCTAAACGACGAGAGATTCTCCATTGTGGTCCTGTATAACGTGACATTATGTTTCCTCCATTTATTGTTTTACTTGCATAAAACAATAACATTGCATAGATGTATTAAAGTGTGTTTATATTAAGTATTTCTCTTGCAGCTAGATACTTTACAAACTTAGGTTATAAACGCTATATTTTAATATTCTATGGGCTGCTATTATTCATTGCTTACTAAGCATATATAATTTCTCTTAAAATGTCAATCTTTTTATCAGATATTGATTTTTTTATATAGTGTAGATATTGGTTTTTAAGCGTTAATAATTTCACTATGAATTCCCTTGCATATTTCGTTATATTTTACATTGTATGCCTTTTCTTTTTAATGCGAGAATGCTATGATAGAAGTATAAATCATTGGCTAAAAAGGAGGTGATAACAAGTCCATGGTTTATTGACTGTATTGTATTTCATGTACCCAGTAATCGTCTAACGTTGGGAGATTGAACGATGATTTGTTTAGTTGGCGTAACAATGGGTATACAATAAATAGGAGGAGTAAGGAAATGGAAATAGAGACAAAGCATAATTTATTACGTGCTTTTGCGGGAGAGTGTCAGGCTATTCGAAGATATGAAATGGCCGCCTCAGCAGCGAGAAAGAAGCGTATGCCTTTATTGGAGTATGTATTCAATTTTACCGCTAGTCAAGAAAAAGAACACGCAGAAATATTTTATAAACATTTAAAAAGAATCTTTAAAGAAGAAAATGTTACCCTTGAAGCAGGGTATCCCGTAGACATAGAGGATGATATCGGATATCTATTAAAACAGGCTGCCAAGCACGAAGAAGAAGAGGCCGATGTAATTTATACGGATTTCGCTAAAGTTGCTAAAGAAGAGGGATATCCGGAAGTCGCTGCTTCCTTTGCAGCGATCGCCCGCATCGAGACGACGCATCAAAAGCGTTTTGAAAAATATTATGAACGATTTAAGGCTGGGGAGTTATATTCTTCGCCTACCTCTACCACTTGGATGTGCTTAAAATGCGGTAATGTAGTGAAAGGTACCGAAGCACCCCCAGTTTGTCCGGTTTGTAAACATGAAAAAGGATATTTTGTTAGAATTGACGAAGCACCGTACTAAATCAATAACAAATCAAAAATAGTGGTATTTTATCACTATTTTTATGTTTCTAAATATTTTGGTAGAATGCATGTGGGTTTTTTGTTATAATCATACGAGAAACAACACGGAGGGTATACTATGATAGAAAATAGAGTATGTATTGCATTAGATTTTCAAACGATGGCAGAAGTGCAACAGTTTTTATCATCCTTTAAAGAACAATCCCTCTATGTCAAAGTAGGCATGGAATTATTTTATGGACAGGGGTTACCTGTGATACAAATGATTAAGGAAATGGGACATCATATTTTTTTAGACTTAAAATTACACGATATTCCCAATACGGTATATAGTGCTATGAAACAATTGGCTTCTTTGGATGTCGATATGGTAAATGTGCATGCCAGTGGTGGTAAAAAAATGATGGAAGCAGCCAAAGCGGGATTAGAAGATGGTAAGCGTGGAAAAAAACGGCCCTTATGTATCGCTGTTACCTGTCTGACATCTTTAGATCAAGAAATTTTAGAACAAGAATTGTCTATCGTTAAGCCATTGGATGAAGTTGTGTTACAACTTGCAAAAAACACAAAAGAAGCTGGTTTAGATGGAATAGTGTGTTCCCCATGGGAATCACCGATCATTCATCAACAAGTAGGGGATGATTTTTTAACCGTTACACCAGGGATTCGAGAAGCAAAAGATAGTACTGACGACCAAAAGCGAATCGCTACGCCCTCTGTCGCTAAACAACTAACATCAAGTTATATTGTAGTCGGTCGCAGCATTACCCGGGCCAGTGATCCAGTCGCTACCTACCGACGTATTCGTGCCGATTTTCAAGAGTAAGGAGAATATATATGAAAGCAACAATTGCAAAACATTTATTAGATATAGAAGCTGTTTTTTTACGGCCCAATGATCCGTTTACATGGGCGAGTGGAATTCAATCACCCATCTATTGTGATAATCGATTAACCTTATCGTATCCCAAGGTACGAAAAGATATTGAACAAGGATTAGCCACTCTAATTAAGGAACATTTTCCTACTTGTGAATGCTTAATGGGTACGGCCACGGCAGGTATTGCCCATGCCGCTCTAGTCGCTGATATTTTAGATATACCGATGGGGTATGTTCGTGGTGGAGTGAAGTCACATGGACGAAACAATCAAATCGAAGGTAAAGTGAAACCAGGGATGCAGGTAGTGGTGATCGAAGATTTAATTTCTACGGGTGGTAGTTCTTTGGCTTGTGTGCAAGCATTAGAGGAAGCCGGTTGTAAGGTTATTGGCTTAGTTGCCATATTTTCGTATGGTCTGCCAAAAGCGATTGAAAATTTCAAAGCGGCATCTTGTCCTTTTGTTACCTTAACCGATTATGATTGCCTAATCGAAGTCGCTAAAAATCATAACTATATTCAGGAGCAGGATATGGAAAAACTAAGGTCTTGGAAACAAGATCCGAGCGATACAAGTTGGATTACAAAGTAATAACTAGCTTAGTTTTAGGAGGTTAGTATGATAAAAAGTATTGAATATGTATTACAAGAAAATAATGATAACTTATATCGTATTTATTCCATTGCGAAATATGAATTATTATCGGATATACGGGACTCTTATTTAGGGATCTTTTGGAATTTTGCACATCCCCTTATTCAAATTATAACGTATTGGTTTGTCTTTGGGATGATCTTACATCGGGGAAATATTCATGACCTTGGCAGTAAATCCATTCCTTATATTGATTGGATGTTGCCAGGTATTGTCGTTTGGTTTTTTATCAATCCCTGTATTACCCAAGGAGCCAATGCAATATATGCGAAAATGAATGTGATCACCAAGATGAAATTTCCGGTTAGTGTACTTCCGGCTACCGTTGTATTAAAAGAATTATTTAATCATCTTATTCTTTTGTTTATTTTAATTCTTGTTTTACTAGGTAGAGGGAAAATGCCTTCTATATATTGGCTTCAAATACCATACTATACCATGAGTGCTATTATTTTTGCGACGAGCCTAGCGATGGTTACATCGGTCTTAAACATGTTAGCACGGGATACGAGAAAACTAATTTTAGCGTGTATGCGTTTATTACTATACTTAACACCGATATTATGGCCACTTGCGAAGGCGCAACGCTTTCCTTGGATTGTTGCGATTATGAAGGCGAACCCGATTTACTATATTGTTTGTGGGTATCGCGATAGCTTTTTATACCATCGTGGCTTTCATCACTATTATCACCAAGCGCTTAGTTTTTGGTTAATTACGGCGGCCCTTTTTGTAGTAGGAAGTATGATGATGTATAAATTCAAACATAAGTTTATAGATATGCTGTAGGTGATGATATGGAAGACTATGCTGTAAAATTAGAAAATGTATCAAAAATATATAAATTAAAAGGGGAAAGTAAGGAAACGAAGTATTTCTATGCTTTAAAGGATGTTACTTTTACCGTTGCTAAAGGAGAAGTCGTGGGTATTTTAGGAACCAATGGATCCGGGAAATCAACCTTATCATTATTACTGGCTGGTATTAGTGAATACGATAGTGGGTATATGGATATCCGTGGTGAACAAACTTTAGTAGCCATTAATACGGGGCTAAATCCACAGTTAACGGGATTAGAAAACATTAATGTAAAGGGTGCTTTATTAGGACTTTCCAAAAGTAGAATTCAAGAAATAACCGAAGGTGTGATTGAATTTGCGGAACTCGGTGAATTTTTATATCAGCCGGTAAAAAAATATTCTAGTGGGATGAAATCACGTCTGGGATTTTCTATTTCGCTATATTTACACCCTGATATCATCATTGTTGATGAAGCATTATCAGTTGGTGATAAAGGTTTTGCACAAAAATGTTTAAATAAAATGAATAGTTTAAAATTAGAGGGAAAAACAATCTTTTTTATTTCCCACGCTTTGCCACAAGTTGAAGGATATTGCAATAAAGCGATGTGGATTGAAGGGGGTAGCCTCAAAGAGTATGGCGATGTGAAAGAGGTATGTGAACATTACGCTACATACATCGATTACTATAATAG